>NZ_JBEPSM010000002.1:600000-836960 GCF_040548815.1 Kaistia defluvii
GCCCGTATTCGATGCCGTTATGCACCATCTTGACGAAATGGCCGGAGCCGGCGGGCCCGGTGTGGATGTAGCCGCGCTCGGCGCGCGAGACCGCTTCGCCGAGGCCCGGCGTGCGGGGGATGTCGCCAAGGCCCGGGGCGAGCGTCGCAAAGATCGGGTCTAGATGCTCGACCGCTTCCTTGGTGCCGCCGATCATCATGCAATAGCCGCGATCGAGCCCCCAGACGCCGCCCGAGGTGCCGCAATCTACATAGCGGATGCCTTTTTCGGCGAGGTGGCGTGCGCGGCGGATATCGTCCTTGTAGAAGGCGTTGCCGCCGTCGATCAGGATGTCCTCTGCCTGCACCAGGCCTTCCAGTTCCTGGATCGTATCCTCGGTGATCTTGCCGGCGGGCAGCATCAGCCAGATGGCGCGCGGCCGCTCCGTCAGCGACGACACCATCTCCTCCAGCGACCGGACGACGATCGCCCCTTCGATCGCCAGGGCTTCGCCGGCCGTCGGATTGCGGTCGTAGACGACGCAACGATGTCCGGCTCGCATCAGGCGGCGCGCGATGTTTCCGCCCATGCGGCCCAGTCCGATCACACCAATCTGCATTTCAATGGTCCTCGCGAGAATGTTGGCGGGCAAGCTTTGGCAGGGAGGGAGAAATCTATGGAAGATCCGGTTGGTCGACTCTCTGCCCGGGGGAGACGACACCGGGTGACATAGAGCCGGCGTCGCCGCAGTGTAGGCTGGCCATCCTATCAAGTCATGCGCAAGCCTTTACGACGTTCGCCGAGGCGCTGGTCTGTTGGCTTGAATTTCCTTAGGGATAGCAAGCACGTCGGTGGCGGAATTTCCGCCGGCGTGGAACGGGCGCCTTCCTCGGCTCGTTGATGTCGGACCGGGCAGGGTTCCTGCCCGGCATTGTCGTGCGTAGTCCAGAGCGGCAGCGCGTGTCGAAAGGACCATCCGGAACCACCATGAAAAAACTCGTAGTCTTCGATCTCGACGGCACTCTCGCCGAAAGCAAATCCTCGCTCGATCCCGAAATGGCGGAGCTGCTTGTCCGCCTTCTGGCCGTTGCCAAGGTCGCGGTGATTTCCGGCGGCGCCTGGCCGCAGTTCGAAAGCCAGTTCCTGCGCAATTTCCCCCAGGATGACAGGCTCAGGGACCTTTCCCTGCTGCCCACCTGCGGAACGCAGTTCTATCGCTATGACGGCGGCTGGACGAAGCTCTATGCCGAGGATTTCTCGGACGCGGACAAGCAGCAGATCATCGGGGCGCTCGATCGCGCGCTGGATGAAACGGGCCTGCGCCCGGCGAAGCACTGGGGCGATCTGATCGAGGATCGCGGCAGCCAGATCACGCTTTCCGCGCTGGGCCAGCAGGCGCCGCTGGAAGAAAAGAAGAGCTGGGATCCCGATTTCAGCAAGCGCAACCGGCTGAAGGAAGTGCTGCAGCCGATGATCCCGCGCTTCTCGGTCAATCTCGGTGGCGCCACCTCGATCGACGTGACGATGCCCGGCATCGACAAGGCCTATGGCATCCACAAACTGCGCGAAATCCTGCGCATCGCGATCCCGGACATGGTCTTCGTCGGCGATGCGATCTTCCCGGGCGGCAATGATTACCCGCCCAAGCAGGCCGGCGTTTTCTCGATTCGCGTCCGCGATCCCGAAGAGACGAAGCGCGTCATCGAAGCCTTCCTTGCCTGCATGGAGAGCGGGAGCCCGTCGTGATCCCGTTCGAGATGAAGCGGCTCGGCATGATCATGCAGCCGCTTAAGGGGGAGGCCAACGAGGCGGAGGGCGTTCTCAACCCGGCCGCCATCCGCGGCAAGGACGGGGAGCTCTATCTGTTTCCCCGCCTCGTCGCGAAGGGCAATTATTCCCGCATCGGCATCGCTCGCGTACTGTTCGATGCCCAGGGCGACCCGCGGGATGTGGAGCGCATGGGCGTCGCGCTCGAGCCGGAGGCGGATTACGAGCTTCGCGCCGATGGGGGCGGGGGCTGTGAGGATCCGCGCATCAGCTATGTCGAGGCGCTGGATCAATACGTGATGACCTATACCGCGCTGTCGCCGCGCGGTCCGCGCATCGCGATTGCTGTTTCCGATGATCTGTTTCACTGGAAGCGCTTGGGTCTCGCCACCTTCCGTCCCTATCACGGCATCGATTTCGAGGGTATCGACGACAAGGATGCGAGCCTCTTCAGCGCGCTGGTCCCGGACCCGATGGGGCGGCCGACGCTGGGGCTGATTCACCGTCCGCTCTTTCCCGGCACCCGCCCGGAAGAGACGATCCATCAGCCGGCATCAAAACCGTTGGACACCGATCGCGAGTGCATCTGGATCTCCTATTGCCGGCTCGGCAATGGAGGCGACAAGCCGCAGCTTGGCGAGTTCGTCGAGCATCACAAGCTGACGTGCCCGGAGGCCATCTGGGAGCGCCTGAAGATTGGCGGCGGCGCTCCGCCCATTCTTTGCCATCATGGCTGGCTGATGATCTATCACGGCGTCGGCGACATGGCCTGTCCGAGCCCTTCAGGCCGGAAAATGCGCTATTCGGCGGGCGCGATGATACTTTCGCAGGGGCATCCCAACCGGATTCTATATCGTTCGCCGGAGCCCATCCTGGTCCCCGACAGTCCGCTGGAACTGGAGGGGGCCGTCGATGCCGTCGTCTTTCCGACTGGAATCGATCGCCGCGACGATCTCGGACAGCCCGATCGTTTCGATGTCTATTACGGCATGGCCGACGACCGGATCGGCGTGGCGCGGCTCGACGTGCCGGAGGTGCTGCCGCCCTCGTCGCCATGAGCGGCAGCCGTTTGTCCGAGAGGGCGCCGGTCCCATGCCGACGCCCTGCGCCAACGCTTATCCCTTGACCGCGCCTGCCGTGAGGCCGGCGACGATATGCTTCTGGGCGGCGAAGAAGACGATGATCGTCGGCAGGATGGTGAGCGTGATGAAGGCGAGCACCAGCTGCCATTCGGTCGAATATTCGCCCTGATAGACCATGATGCCGAGCGGCCACGGATATTTCGCATCCGTGTTCAGCAGGATCAGCGGCATGATGTAGTTGTTCCAGGAATTCACGAAGGCGACGATGCCGACGGTCGCCAGGATCGGCCGCGAGAGCGGCAGCGTGACGTGCCAGAAATAGGCGATGTAGCCGCAGCCATCGACCTGCGCCGCGTCGAACAGCTCATGCGGCACATTCTGGAAGAACTTGCGGAACAACATGATGCTCATGCCGAGGCCAAAGGCGACCTGGGGCAGGACGACGCCCCAATAGGTATCGAGCAGCCCAAGGTCGCGGATGCGGATGAACAGCGGCAGGATGGCGGTCGCGACTGGAAACATCAGTCCGATCAGGAAGTAGTTGAGCAGGAAGCCCGAGCCGAAGAACGTGACATGCGCGAAGGTGAAGGCGGCCATGGACGCGACGGCGAGGGTCAGGACCACCGTCAGCACCGCGATGATCATGGAGTTGCCCAGCATCTGCCAGTAGCGGCCGCTGCCCAGGATATCGAGGTAGTTGGACCAGATCCATTGCGACGGCAGGCCGAACGGGTTGACGCGCAGGTCGCCCAGCGCCTTGAACCCGCCGATCGCGGTGGTGAGCAACGGCAACAGCACGATCGCCGCCACGATGAACAGGCTCGCATAGAGATAGAGCCAGGTGACGAAGCTCATCCGGTGCTTCGAGAATACGTCCCGGCGCGGACGCGTGACGACGGCCGGCTTCGCGGCCACGGGCTTTCCGGCGATGAATGTCTGATCAGTCATTGCGCATAAAGATCCGTTTGTAGCCGAAGGCCAGCGTGATGCAGATGACGAACAGGACGACGCCGATGGCGCTGCCGAAGCCGACCTTCATCCGGGTGATGCCGTAGGAGTAGAGGAAGGTGACCATGGTCTGGGTGCTGTTCGAAGGCCCGCCGCCGGTCAGCGGCATGATCATGTCGAAGAGTTGCAGCGAGCCGATCACCGAGAAGAAGACGGAGAGCCGGATCGTCGGCGCCAGCAGTGGCAGCGTGATGTTGCGGAAGCGCTGCCAGCGCGTCGCGCCGTCCATCTCGGCCGCCTCGTAATAGCTCTTGTCGATCGATTGCAGCCCGGCGATGAACAGCATCATGTGGAAGCCGAAATACTTCCAGACGATGACGCCGAGCACGGCGTAGATGGCGAGGTTCTTGTCGGCCAGCACATAGGGCGAGGCGACGTTGAAGAACGAGGCGATGGCCGCGAACAGGCCATAGTCGCCGTCATAGACGAAGCGCCAGATCAGGCCGGCCGCCACGTCCGCCAGCACATAGGGCATGAAGAAGATCAGGCGGAACGACACGGCGCCCGGAATGCGGTGCGACACCATCGTCGCCAGCCAGAGCGCCAGCGGGATCTGGATCGCGATCGAAACGAGCATGATCAGCCCGTTGTTCATCAGCGCCTGGCGGAACGCGCCATTGCGAAAGAGCAGCTCGAAATTCTTCAGGCCGATGAACTTCTCCGGCAGGCCATAGCCGTTCCAGTCATAGAGGCTGTACCAGGCTGCCTCTCCCATCGGCAGGATGACGAAGAGGGTGAAGACCAGCAGGGCAGGCGGCAGGAACAGGATCAGGACGGGCAAGGTGCCCTTGGTCCTGGGTCTGCCAGCGCCGCCTTGTGCGGGCGCGGCGATCATCGTTTGGCTCATCGGCCCGGACTCTCCGGCGGGAAAAGGATCCGCCGCCGCGGTGAGGGACCCGCGGCGGCGACGGACAGCTTGGGAACTACTGTTCGAGTTCCCATGCGTCCTGGATCTGTTGGGCGGCGTCCTCGGGCGACATCTGGCCCGACACGATCTCGACGGAAACGTCGTTGACGACGCGACCGACGGCGGGGCCCAGATCCTGGTCGAGGAAGTTCTGGTGCCAGGTGGAGGCGGCCAGCTGCTTGGCGGATTCCGCCACCAGAGGATCCTTCACGCCATCCTCGGCACCGATGGTGACCGGGATCATGATGCCTCTTTCGGCCTGCAGCCGCTCATTCTCGACATTGGTCAGGAAGGCGGCGAATTCGACGGCCTCCTTTGGCGCGTCCTTGCTGATGACCCAGGCATTGAGGCCGCCCAGCGTGTCGGTGACCTTGCCGGCGCCGCCGGCCACGATCGGGAAGGCGAAACGGCCGAGATTGTCGCTGGCAAGGCCCTTGCCGTCGGCAGCCTGGTTGGCCTGGTTCTTCTCTGTCGCCTCGAAGCCGAGGATCATCGCGGCCTTTCCGTCGGCGAAGGCGCCGAGCGCCTGCGGCCATTTGGTGCCGAGATAGCCGGGCTGGAACGGCTCCAGCGCACCCAGCGCCTTGAGCTGCTCGCCCGCCTTGACGAACGGCTCGGCCTTGAAGCCGTCGCCGCCATTGGCCTTGGCGGTATCGAAGGCTTCCTTGCCGCCATTGCGCATGGCGAGATAGCTCCAGTAGAAATGGAGCGGCCATTTCTCGCCGCCGCCGCCGGCGATCGGCACGATGCCGGCGTCCTTCAGCGTCTTCACCGCGGCCAGGAAATCGTCCCAGGTCTGGATCTTGTCGGCGTCGATGCCGGCCTTCTTGAACAGTTCCTTGTTATAGAAGAACGACACCGTGCCCATCTTGTAGGGAACGGCCCAGACCTTGTCTTCGAAGGTCAGGCCGGCGACCGAGGCCGGGTTGTAGCTCTTTTCCCACTTGCCGCCATCGGCCTGCATTTCGGCCGTCAGGTCCTTGATCGCACCGGTCTCGGCCTGTGCCTTCAGCACGCCGCCCGCCCAGGAGAAGAAGATGTGCGGCGCGTCCTTCGACTGCAGCAGCGTCGGCAGCTTGGCCTTGAAGGCCTCGTTCTCGAGGAACTGGGTCTGCACCTTCACGCCCGGATGCGCCGCCTCAAACTGCTTGATGATCTCATCCCAAGCCGTCAGCGTGACAGGATCTGTTTCCAGATGCAGCCATTTGACCGTAACGTCGGCCATGGCGGTGCTGGCGGAAAGCGCAAGGCCGATCGCCGCGCCGAAGAGCGTTCTGAACTTCATCGATTGTCCTCCCAGACGGCCCCGGCTGTTTCCTCCCACCGGCGCTCGTTTAATAAACAATGCGGATTAAATCTGTTCTCGTTCGGGGGCGCCTGTCAAGAGAAGCTCTTATTTGTTGCGCTGCAGCGCGGAATCTTGCGTTGACAGCCTCCCTCCGCAGTGTGAATAACTGCCTGACCCGGAATAAATGGCTCCCTGGAAATGAAGACAGCTGATCCCGAATTGATGCGCGCCATCAATCGCTTCCACGTGATGGACGCGATCCGGCGGTTCGGCCCGATCTCGCGAGTCGAGATCTCCGACCGCACGCAATTGTCGGCGACGACCGTCTCGGCGATCACCGCGGCGCTGCTCGATGACGGCCTGATCATCACACAGCAACTGGGCGGCATACGCGACGCGGCGCGGGGCCGGCCGCGCGTCATGCTGGAATTGAACCCGGCTGCCGCGCACGTGGTCGGCGTCAAGCTGGCGCTCGACCAGATCACCGTCGCGACCACCAATTTCCGCGCCGACGTGCTGTCGAGCCTGGTGCTGCCGATCCGCCTGCAGCGTCAGTCGGTATCGGTCATCGCCGATCTGGTCGAGGATGGTATCCGCCGATGCGTCGCCGATGCCGGCCTGGCCATGGAGCAGATTTCCGGCGTCTGCGTCGGGCTGCCTGGCGTCGTCGAGCGGATCGCCGGCGTGTGTCGCGCCAGCCCGATCTTCGGCGAGCGCGACGTTCCGTTTGCCGCGGAAATGACCGACCGGCTCGGCGGCGTCGTGGCGACGATCGACAGCGACGTCAATCTCGTCACACTGGCCGAGCACTGGTTCGGCCAGGCGCGTGGCCTCGATGATTTTCTTGTCATCTCCGTCGAGCTCGGCCTCGGTCTCGGCATCATGCACAATGGCGAACTGTTTCGCGGCGCCAATGGCCTGAGCCCGGACCTCGGCGACCTGATGGTGCGTCCGCCGACCGGCAATGGCTCGACCCGGCTGGCCAGCGCCGCCTCGGAGGCGAGCATCGTCGCCGAGGCGCGCGAGATCCTGGCCGGCGAAGAGCATGAGCACGCCTTCCGGCTCGGTCGCGGCCTCGAGAAGATCCTGGAACTTGCGGAGAAGGGGGAGCCGCGAATCCTGGCTTTGCTGGAGCGGGCCGGCGGCGCGCTCGGCTTCGCTATCGCCAACCTGATCACGCTGTTCGCGCCGCCCAAGGTCATCATGGCGGGGGCGGCGCTGGAGGCGGGCGACGCACTGGTCGGGCCGATCCGTCGCACGGTGGCGGACCTGCTGCCGCCGAGCCTCGCCGACGTTTCCGACATCGTCGTCCACCACTGGCAGGACGACATCTGGGCGCGCGGCGCGGCCGCGATGACGCTTCGCGACCTCTATGGCGCGCCCTGGAACACCACGGGACCGGTCGTCCATCGCTGACGACCGCCGACACAGAAATCGCATCTGGGAGAGAGCGCGAGATGGCTGAACGGGTAGGAATTGGATTCATCGGCTGCGGCAATATCAGCGCGGCCTATCTGAAGGCGGCGGCGGGATTCCCGATCCTCGACATTCGCGGCGTCGCCGATCTGAATGCCGACGCGGCGCAGGCGCGGGCGACGGAATTCGGCCTCACGGCCATGTCGATCGACGCCATGCTGGCTGATCCGTCGATCGAGATCATCGTCAATCTGACGATCCCGAAGGCGCATGTCGATGTCGGCCTGCAGGTCGTGGCGGCCGGCAAGCATGTGCACTCGGAAAAGCCGCTCGGCATTTCCACGGGCGAGGCGCGAAAGCTCGTCGAGGCGGCCAAGGCAAGGGGCGTCCGCCTCGGCAGCGCGCCGGACACCTTCTTCGGCGGCGCCCATCAGACCAGCCGCAAGCTGATCGACGAGGGCGCCATCGGCACGCCGATCGCCGGCACCGCTTTCTTCATGTGCCCCGGCCATGAGCGCTGGCACCCCAATCCCGGCTTCTATTACCTCGATGGCGGCGGACCGATGCTCGACATGGGGCCGTACTACGTCACCGACCTGGTCAATTTGCTCGGTCCCGTCGCCCGCGTGGCCGGCGTCGCCACCAAGCTGCGCGACGAGCGCCTCGTCACCAGCGAGCCGCTGAACGGTACAAAGATCCCGGTCGAGGTCGCGACCCATGTCGCCGGCACGATGCAGTTCGTCTCCGGCGCGGTCGTCACCATCGCCATGAGTTTCGACGTGCCGCGCCACCAGCACAGCCCGATCGAGCTCTATGGCTCGGCAGGCTCCATCCTCGTGCCGGATCCCAACCATTTTGGCGGCGACATCAAGCTCGCGACGGCCTCGGAGGACTGGCACACCGTCCCGACCCAGCATGGCTATGCCGACGGCAATTTCCGCGTCATCGGCGTCGCCGACATGGCGGAGGCGATCCGCACCGGCCGGCCGCACCGCGCCAATGGCGATCTCGCCTTCCATGCGCTGGAGGTGATGGAGGCATTCCAGCGCTCGTCCGACACGGGCGAGCACATCACGATCGAGAGCCGCCCGGAACGCCCGGCCGCGCTGCCGGTTGGCGTCGCCATCGGCGCGATCGGCTGAAACAAACCAATTCAAGAGGGAGTGAGACCATGCGCGAGGCATTGATTGTCTGGGGCGGCTGGAGCGGCCACGAGCCGGAGCAGGGCGCCAACATCATCGCGGGGATGCTCGAGGAGGAAGGCTTCAAGGTCTATCTCGAGAATTCGACCGAGGCGTTCGCCGATCCGGCCATCGCCGACATGAGCCTGATCGTGCCGATCTACACCATGTCGAAGATCGAGAAGGAGGAGCTTCTCAACCTGACCAAGGCGGTCGAGGGCGGCGTCGGCCTTGCCGGCTATCATGGCGGCATGGGCGATGCGTTCCGCGAGGCGGTCGAATACCAGTTCATGGTCGGCGGCCAGTGGGTCGCCCATCCGGGCAATATCATCGACTACCATGTCGATGTGACCAAGCCGGACGACCCGATCATGGAAGGCATTCCGACCCGCTTCCCCTATCGCTCCGAGCACTACTACATGCATGTCGACCCCTCGAACGAGGTTCTGGCGACGACGACCTTCACCGGCGACCATGCCTATTGGATCGATGGCGTCGTCATGCCGGTCGTCTGGAAGCGCAAGCATGGCAAGGGGCGGGTGTTCTATTCCTCGCTCGGCCATGTCGCCAGCGAGTTCGACGTGCCGGAAATGAACACGATCATGCGTCGCGGCCTGCTCTGGGCGGCGCGCTGACGACACCCTCTCCCGCCGCGACCGGGCTGGTCGCGGCGGGAGAGATCTCCATGGGCTTACATTGATAGATATCTAAAATATCAGGCGAGGTCGCTTTGTGGCTCTTGTCGGCATGTCCATTCTCGCGTCCCATGACGGGTGACGCTGCGCCAGCCTGCTGATTCGCACGCGCCGGATTTCAGGACGGTCGCCGGGATCTCCCAGACATCCATGTGGACCCGAGGCTGCCGAAGAAGCGGCGGCACGAATTGCGCCAACATTCGTGCCCATCTCTGACCTAGGACGATACCGATGAAAGCCTCCGACAAGAAGCACCTCAAGCGCTCCAATATCGACCTGACCCTGCTCGGACTTGGCACGGCGCCGTTCGGCGGCCTCTACGCCGCCGTCCCGCTTGCCGATGCCGAAGGCGCGATGCAGGCGGCGTGGGACGCGGGCCTTCGCTACTTCGACACCGCGCCCATGTATGGGCTCGGCCGCGCCGAGCATCTGGCGGGCCACTTCCTGCGCGAGCAGGATCCGGAGTCGTTCCGCGTCAGCACCAAGGTCGGCCGGCTGATGAGCTTCGACCGCCCTGGCCGTGTGCTGCCGCCCGAACCGCCAAAGAACGAGTTCGATTCCGGCTGGAACAACGGCCTGCCGTTCCGCGAAGTGTTCGATTATTCCTATGATGCCATCCTGCGCTCCTATGACGACAGCCGTCAGCGCACCGGTCTTGGCCGTCTCGACATCCTGTTCGTGCACGATATCGGCCGAGTCACGCATGGCGAGTTGCACGATCATCATTGGGGCGCGCTGACCAAGGGCGGCGGCTTCAAGGCGCTGGCCGAGCTGAAGGCCGCCGGCCTGATCGCGGGCTTTGGCCTCGGCGTCAACGAATGGCAGGTGATCCGCGATGCCATGCAGGAGGCCGATCTCGACGTCTGCCTGCTCGCCGGCCGCTACACGCTGCTCGACGACGATGCGGCCGAGACCTTCCTGCCGCTGGCGCTGAAGCACGAGGTCGATCTTGTCATCGGCGGCGTGTTCAACTCCGGCATTCTGGCATCGACCTCGGGTCGCAAGAAGTTCAACTATGTCGACGCCCCGGCCGAGGTTCTGGCCAGGGTGGAGAAGCTGGAGGCGGTGTGCAGCCGCTTCGACGTGCCGCTGCCCGCGGCCGCGATCCAGTATCCGCTGCGCCATCCGGCCGCGACGGTCGTCGCCATCGGCGCCAAGACGGCGGCGCAGGTGAAGGGCAATGTCGAATGGTTCGAGCGCGACATTCCCGCGGAACTCTGGACGACACTCGAGTCCGAAGGCCTCATCCCGGCGCTGCCATAGGCCGGAGCCGGCTCGGATCCCTCCGTTCCGGGAGCGATACTCAAAAGAAGAACGGACCCGATCGGGTCCGTTTTTTGTTTCGAGAAGGGCGTGTGCGCGTCAGACCCAGCCGCCGTCGACGATGAAGCTCTGGTTGGTGCAGGCGCCGGCCTCGTCGGAGGCGAGGAACAGCACAGGCCGCGCGATGTCGTCGGCGTCGAGCTGCCGCCGTAGACACTGCCGCTCCAGGATGCGCTTCTCGCCATCGGCGTTGAGCCACAGGCGGCGCTGCCGTTCGGTGATGATCCAGCCGGGCAGCACGGAATTGACACGTATATTGTCCGGACCAAGCTCGCGAGCCAGCCCGCGCGTCAGGCCGATCACGGCGGATTTGGCGCTCAGATAGGCGTCGTTGTCCGTGGCGCCCATGAGGTAGGAAATCGAGCTCATATTGATGATGGCGCCGCCGCCGGCTGCCGCCATGTCCTTGTGGACCGCCTGGGCGCAGAAGAACTGGTGCTTCAAATTCACGCTGAGGGCCCAGTCCCAATATTCCGAGGTCACGTCGTCGAGCTTGTGGCGGTCATCATTGGCGGCGTTGTTGACGAGGATGGTGATCGGTCCCAGCGCCGCGCGCACCCGGGCGATCGCCGCCTGGATCTCGTCAACCTTGGTGATGTCGACCTTCTCGAAATGCCCGGTGAGGTCGTCCTTTGCCAGCGCGGCGACGAGCGCCCGCGAGGTCTCCTCGGCGATGTCGAAGAAGGCGACGCGGCAGCCCTGTTCGGCAAAGCGGCGGACGATGGTCGCGCCGATGCCGCTGCCGCCGCCCGTGATCAGCGCGACGCGGCCTTTCAGGCTCGGATAGGTGGCGATGCCGGAAGGCCGGGGCGCGTGGTCATCTGTCATGGCATCGTCTCGATGGGGATCAGGCGTTGGGCCGGCCGCCGGAGGCGACCGGCTTGTCGCATGGGATCAGGCCTTGGCGGCTTCCTCGATGATCTTCTGGATGTCGTAGACCGGCTTGTAGCCGAGGATCGATTTCGCCTTGGCGATCTCGTGGCTGGCGCGGATGGCCGGTCCCGGAATGCGGACCTCGACATAGGGGAAGCCGAAGGTCTTGTGCAGCGCCTCGACCGCGACCTTGTAGGAGAAGGGGCTGGGGCCGCTCAGATTGAAGATCTCGCCAACCGCCGAGACATCGCTCAGCATCAGATTGATGCCGCCAACCAGGTCGATCACGTCGCAGAAGTGGAACTCGTAGGGGATGCCGTCCTCGTCGAGCGCCAGCAGCAGCGTGTCTTCCGGGCCGGTCTTGGCCGCGTCGAGTGCTGCGACCGCATCCGGCCGTCCGAGCGCGGTGAACAGGTTGCGCATCGGCTCGACGAACAGGAAGCGACCCGACCAGCCGCTCGGCCGCCGGATTTCCTCGGAACGCGCGATCAGCGCGAAGCGGGCGATGGTGACCGGAACGCCATGCGAGCGATGGTAATAGAGCGCCAGTCGCTCGTCGATCTCCTTGGTCAGGCCGTAGAAGCTGTAGGGCTGCTGCGGATGACGCTCGTCGATCGGCGAATAGAGCGCCTTCAGCGACGGGTAGACCTCGTCGCTGGACGCGATGAAGAAGCGCTGTAGCTTGACCTTCTGCGACACGACCGCGTCGAACAGGTTGAAGGTGCCAGCGATGTTCTGCTGGAACAATTCGCGGTCGGCGCCCTGTTCCCAGAGCATGGCGGCGGCGAGATGCACGATGATATCGACGCCGGCGACCGCCTGCTCGACGGCTTCCTTGTCGGTCAGCGATCCGACAATCACCTCGACGCCGGCATCCTTCAGGCCCTCGAGGCCCGGATCGCCCGGCAGCACCAGCGCGCGCACGCTGTCGCCCAGCGCTTGGCGGCTCGCCACCATCTGTCGGCCCACCCGTCCGGAGGCCCCCGTGATCAACGTCTTCATGGTCTCATTCCTCTTTGAGCGGTCAAACTGCAGGGACTACGGGACGCGGATCGCCTCGCCGCTTTCGGCGGAGAAGTAGCGGAGCCGGTCCGGATTGACGGAGAAGGACAGCCGGTCGCCGAGCCGGATCGGCGCGGCGTTCTCCGGCGACATGCGGGCGATGAAGGCGTTCTCGCCTTCCTTCACGCTCACAAGGGACTCATGGCCGAGCCCCTCGATGACGTCGGCTGAGCCCGTGACGCCATTGCCCGCGGTGCCCGGATCCATGACGATGTCCTCGGGGCGGAAGCCGATCAGGAATTCGCCGTCCCGCACTTTCGGACGCAGCGCGGTCAGGCTCTCCAGGCGGATCGGGATGTTAACGCCCGCGCCGCGCGCGACGATCGCGCCACCCTCCGGCTCGAGCCGGCAGCGCAGCAGGTTCATCGGCGGCGTGCCGATGAACTGCGCCACGAAGGTATTGGCCGGGTGTTGGTAGAGTTGCTGCGGCGTGTCGGCCTGCTGGATGCGGCCGCCATTCATGACGACAATCTTGTTGCCCATCGTCATCGCTTCGGTCTGGTCGTGCGTGACGTAGATCGTGGTGATGCCGAGCGAGCGCTGCAGGCGTGTGATCTCGGCGCGGGTCTGCACGCGCAGCTTGGCGTCGAGATTGGAGAGCGGCTCGTCCATCAGGAAGAGCTTTGGCTCGCGGATGATGGCGCGGCCCAGCGCGACGCGCTGGCGCTGGCCGCCGGAAAGCTGCGACGGCTTGCGGTGGAGCAGGGGAGTCAGATCCAGCGACTGCGCGACCTCGCCGACACGGCGGTCGATGTCGGCGCGGGCCCAATTGCGCAGGCGCAGCGCGTAGGAAAGGTTTTGCGCCACGGTCATGTGCGGATAGAGCGCGTAGTTCTGGAACACCATGGCGATGTCGCGATCTCGCGGCGAAACATGGTTGGCGGGCTTGCCGTCGATCCAGATCTCGCCGCCGGTGGCGCGTTCCAGCCCGGCGATCATGCGCAGCGTCGTGGACTTGCCGCAGCCGGACGGGCCGACGAAGACGACGAACTCGCCATCGGCGATGTCGAGATTGATGCGGTCGACAGCGAGGTGGCCGTCATATTGCTTGGAGAGTTGTTCCAGGCGGGCGGTGCTCATGAGGGTCTCCGATCAACCTTTTACGCCGCCGGCCGTGAGGCCGTGGACGAGGTATCGCTGCAGGAAAAGGAACACGATGGCCGCCGGCAGCGTGACGATGGTCGCCGCGGTCATGACCTGATCCCAGGGGGTGACGTATTCGCCGCTGAACGAGGCGAGGCCGACGGAAACCGTCCAGTTTCCCGGCTGGCGCACGAACATCTGGGCGAAGAGATATTCGTCCCAGGCGATGATGAAGCAGAACAGGAAGGTCGAGGCGAGGCCCGGCAGCGACAGCGGCAGCGTGATGCGGAAGAAGGTGCCGATCCGCGACGCGCCATCGATCAGCGAGGCCTCTTCCAGCGCGACCGGGATGCCGTCGAAGAAGGTCTTCAGCAGCGAGGTCGCGACCGGGACCAGCAGGGCCAGGTAAGCGACGGTCAGGCCGGGCAGGCTGTTGAGCAGGCCGATCTTGCTGAACAGCACATACATCGGCATGGCGAGCAGGATGCCCGGGAACATCTGGGTTGCGAGCAACAGATATTCCGTGAAGCCGCGCCCCTGGAAGCGGAAGCGCGACAGGGAATAGGCCATCATCGCGCCAATGAAGGAGGCGAGGATCGCGGTGCCGAGCGCGACGCGGATGCTGTTCCAGAGCCAGGTTCCGAGCGCCGTATCCTGGAAGATCGTCACATAGGTCGAGAACACCGAATTGGCGCTCGGCAATATCTCCGGCGGATAGGCGAACAACTGACCCGAGGGCCGGATCGAGGTCACGAACATCCAGTAGAACGGAAAGACCGCGATCGCGCAGAGGATCAGGATGAGGGCGGCGAGGGCCAGCCTTCCAGCGATCCGCGAGAGGTTCGGCAGGAAGGCTTCGCCGTGGCGGGCGCTGGGGGCGTTACGCATCATTACCTCTCCGCACGATGAAGGCGTAGGCCAGCGTCAGCAGCACCGCGACGAGCAGCAGCAGCGATCCCATTGCGAAGGCAGGGCCGGCGCGGAAGAAGCGGAACGCCTCGAAATAGACCTTCACGACCAATGTGTTGGTGGCGCCGGCGGGGCCGCCCTGGGTCATCAGGAAGATGAAGACGAAATTGCCGAAGCTCCAGATCGTCAACAGCAGCACGACGATGGCGAGCACATGCTTGAGGCCGGGCAGGGTGATGTCGAGGAAGCGGCGCACGGGTCCGGCGCCGTCGATCTCGGACGCCTCGTAGAGTTCGTCGGGGATCGACTGCAGGCCCGCGAGCAGGACGAGCGTCGCGAATGGATAGGTCTTCCAGATGTTCAGGATGATGATCGCGGGAAGCGCCAGGTTCGGATCGCTCAGCCAGTTCGGCTGGCTGGTCACGAACGGGATCCAGCCGATGGCGTAGTTCACGACGCCGTAGTTTGGATTGTACATCCACTGCCAGATCAGCGCGGCGACGACATGCGGCACGGCCCAGGGCAGGATGATCAGCGTGCGGACGATGCCACGGCCGGGAAAGGCGCGGGTCAGCACCAGCGCGGTGACAAGGCCGAGGGCGATGCTTCCGATCACCGTGCCGAGCGAGAAGACCGCTGTGACATAGAGCGAATGCCAGGTGTCGGGATCGGTCAGGATCGACTGGTAGTTGGCGAGCGTGAAGGCCTCTGTGAAGGCTCGGCCGATGATGCGGCTGTTGGTGAAGCTGATGCGAATTCCCCAGAGCAGGGGAATGATCACCAACGCCGTTATGGCGAGGAGAAACGGAAGAACCATCACGGCAGGCAGCCAGCGATCCTGGCTGTCGGCATAGTGAACGGTCCTCACGCCCGCGACGCGGGCGGATGTCTGGGTGAGGGCCATGGACCACGCTCGTCTGGAGAGGAGAAGGAACCGGGCGACGAGGCTTTCGCGCCGCCGCCCGGATGGCGCTGCGTCAGTTCTTGACGAGGGCGACGACCTGCGCCTGCGCTTCGGCCATGGCCTCGGCGACGGGGCGGTTCTTGTAGAGGATCTCCTCGACCTTATCGGCGATGATCTTCAGGACCTCGTTGCCATAGAGCTCCAGGCCGGCCGGCATGATCGAGACGGCATATTTGTCGGAAGCTTCCTGGAAGGTGGCGAACCACGGATTGGCCTCGAGATAGCCGTCCGGGATGCTGTTCAGGCGCGGCGACACGGCATTGGTGATGGCGACCATCTCCTTCTGCCACTTGGCGCTCTGCATGAATTCGATCAGCTTGAAGGCTTCGTCCGGATGCGGCGCATCCTTCGGGATCGCCCAGAGCTGGAACGCCGCCGCCGTGCGATGGCCCGGCCACGGCATCGGCGCCGTGCGCAGGTCCTTGACGATCTCGGGATTGCCGGCCTTTGCGAAGCCCATCATCCAGGAGCCGTCGAACAGCGTGCCGACCTTGCCCTGCCACCACATCTGCCGGTAGGTCGACTTGTCGACATCGCGTGGCATCACGCCGGCATCGAACAGCTCCTTGAACATGGAGATCGCTTCGATGTTGCGGGGATCGTCGACCGTCGGCTTGCCGTCGATGGCGAAATGGCCGCCATTGGCGATCACCCACTGCGCCACGTCCATATAGGTCTGGATGTAGCTGCCAGGCTTGACCATCGCGGCGTACCCAAACTGGTTCGGCGCCTTGGTCGTCTTCTTGGCGAGTTCGAGGAAATCCTTGGGATTGTCCGGGAACTTGTCGTAGCCGGCCGCCTTCAGGATCGTCTCGTTGTAGAAGGGCACGTAGTTCGCGACCATCTGGATGACGCCATAGGTATGGCCATCCACCATCAGCGGCGATTCAAACTGCGCGGGGCTGTAGGTTTCCTTGCTGATGTCGCTCTTGGCGACATAGCCGTCGAGCGGCAGCAGCAGGTCGTTGCGCAGAAAATCGCCGATGTTCATGTTCAACAGGTGGATGACGTCTGGCGGCGATCCGGAGCCCATTTCCAGCAGCATCTGGTCGGCATAGGCGCCATAGGCGACGTTGTAGCCTTCCACCTTGATGTCCGGATTCTCGTCCATGAAGGCCTTTACGACCTTCTCCATCCAGACTTTGTTGCCGGGTTCTCCGAACCACCAGCTCGGCACGCGCAGCGTGATCTGCTCGGCGAAAGCGGTCATCGGTACCGATGCCAACAGGGCGGCGGCCGCCCCGGCGAGTATCCCCTTGCGGATACCGGACAAGATTTTCATGGAACTTCCCTTTCCCTCTGATCGCAGTTCTGGAACGTCGCGTTCAATCGGGACCAGTTCTCTGGCTTCTTGCTTTTGGAGGTCGTGGCCTCGATCGTTTCAGGCATGGACTGTCTGTCGCCCTGCCGGTGGGCAGGGCGGTCGTCCGTTGGCCGGGTTTGCGTCAGCGGCGGCCGAGGCCGCCGCCTGTCGTCAATGGCGGACGCGATGCAGCGACAGCAGGAATTCCGTCAGTTCGCTGAGGCTCAAGGCGCTCTTGGGCGTGTCGAGCGCGATCTCGCCGCGATCGAGCACGATCAGCCGGTCGGCGACTTCATGCACATTGGCGAGCGTGTGCTCGATATAGATGCAGGAGCGTCCGCCGGCCTTGATCGATTGGATGAAGTCCAGCACCCGCCGCACTTCCTTGATGGCAAGCGCGACGGTCGGTTCGTCGAGGATGATCAGGTCGCTGTCGAAATGCATGGCGCGGCCGATGGCGACGCCCTGCCGCTCGCCGCCGGACAGCTTGCCGACGGTCGAGTCGACGCTGATGCCGCGCGAGCGGAAGCCGATCGTCGATTTCATGATCTGCTCGGCGATCCGCTTTTCCGCCTTCACGTCGATGAAGCCGAAGCGGTTGGTGATCGGCCGCCCGACGAAGAAGTTGCGCCAGAGCGGCTGCTTCTCGCCGAGCGACTTGTCCTGGTAGACGGTCTCGATCCGGAAGTCCTGGGCCTTGCGGACCGAATGGCCGCCGGCTTCGACTTCCTTGCCCTTGATGAAGAGCTGGCCGGCGGTCGGCGCCTCGACGCCCGTCATCACCTTGATGAGCGTCGATTTGCCGGCGCCGTTGTCGCCGATCAGGCCGACGATCTCGTTGCGCCCGATCGTCAGGTTAACGTTCTTGAGACTCTCAACCTTGCCGTAGTGCTTCTGGATGTTGACCATCCGCACCAGATCGGTCGCGCTGTTTTCGGCCTGCATGCTCGTCATCTCCTCAACAGGGGCGGGGTTCGCTGAAACTCAGCGAACGCCTTCCTCGACCAGCGGCGCGATGGCGTCGACATTGTCCTTGGTGACGACGCCGCCGCCGGTGTTGAGCATCAGGCCGGCGAGGCCATAGCGCTTCTGCAGCACCGCGGCGACCACGGGCATGAAGCCCTGCAGGTAGGGCTGCTGGTCGACGACGACGGTGACATAGCCCTTCTTCAGGCCATCGATCGAAGCGGGCGAGATGTCGTAGCCGCCGGTGATGACGGAGCCCGGCGCCTTGCCGGCTGCGTCCAGAACCTTGGCGAGGATGGCAGTGATGCCGCCATGGCCGGGAACCGCGATCGCCTTCACGTCCGGATGGCTCTCGAGGTAGGAGGCAAGCACCGGCACGGCGAGCGAGGGATCCTGCACGGCCTCGTTCGACCACTGCAGCTTGTCATAGGTCACGCCGGCCTTGTCGAATTCCTCGATCGTGCCGCGCGAGATGTCGGCATGCGCCGTCTGCTCGAACGTGCCGTAGATCACCGCCTTGTCGCCCTTCTTCAGGCCGGCGGCGACCATCTTCTCGCCCAGCACGCGGCCAGCCTCGTAGTTGTCGAGGCCGAAATAGCTGAGGTCGGTGCCCGGCAGGCGGGTGTTGTTGGTAACGACGACGATCCCGGCTTCTTTGGCATCGTTCAGGAAACGCTTCATCGAGTCGGTGCCGGAATGGCCCATGACCACGATGGCGTCGGGCTGGGATGCCAGCGCCTGATTGGCCTGCTCCAGCATCTTCTGCTGGTCCCAGCCGGCATACTGGTTGATCAGCTTGACCTTGAGCATGTCGGCTGCCGCCTTGGCGCCGAGTTCGCGGGCCAGCGTGGTCGGGTCGCCGGAATTGCCACCCATCTGGAAATAGATGGTCATGCCCTCGCCAGTCAGCATGGGCTCGGCGGCGAGCGCCGTGCCGGAGAGCATGCCGGTCATGCCGAGGGCGCAGGCCGCGCCGAGAAGGAAACGCCTTGTGATCATGTTGTGGTCCCTTTGTCTGTTAGGTGCTTGTTTTCTTTATTGAAACGCGTCGAGGTCTTTTGCCTCAACGTCGCAGCCGCATCCGGATCTTCTTGAAGAGCGGAACACGGTCGGGATCTTCGAGCGCCATGTTGAGCGTGACGGAAACCAGGAAGACGACGCCGATCAGGAAGCGGGTCCAGAAGCCCTGCACGCCGCTGGCGACCAAGCCGGCCTCGATGATGGCGACGATCAGCGCGCCGACGACGGTGCCGACAATGGTGCCGGCGCCGCCGAAGATCGACGTGCCGCCGATGAACACGCTGGCCACGACGATCAGCAGGTAGCCCATGCCCTGCGAGGAGAAGTAGGTGGTCGTTTCCAGCGTCAGCAGGATGCCGGCAAAGGCGGAGAGCAGGCCCATCAGCGTGAAGATCTTGAGCTTCTCGCGGTCGACCCGGATGCCGACGACATGCGCGACGCGGGCATTGTCGCCGATGAACAGCACGTTCTCGCCGAAGCGGTGGCGGTTCAGGATGAACCAGAGGGCCACCGCGACGGCGAGCGCCCAGAGCGCCTGCACTGGCAGCACCCCGATCCGGCCGGCGAACACCGAATGGATGACGGTGTCGGTCACGGACGGCACGGCGACGGTCAGGCCGTTCGAGACGATCACGACGAGGCCGCCATAGAGGAACAGCGTGGCGAGCGTGGTGATCATCGACGGGATACCAAGCTGCGTGACGATCAGCCCGTTCACGAAGCCGAGGATGACGCCGACCATCAGCGCCGCCGCGAAGGCCAGCCAGGTCAATTCATAATTCTTGAACAGGATGGCGAAGACATAGCTCGAGAAGGCGACGATCGAGGGGAAGGAGAGATCCATCTCTCCCGCCACGACGACGAAGGTGAGGCCGAGCGCCAGGATCATCGGCGGCGGCACGTTCGCGAGGAACGTCATGTAGATGCGGTAGCCGAGGAAGGTCTGCGGCGCCGTGACCATGAAGATCGCGATCAGCAGCGCGAAGACCGCGAGGATGGCCATGCCCTCGACGGCAAAGATACGCCGGCTGAGGGAAAGCCGCAGGCTGGCGGCGGATGGATCGTGCGAAGCTTGCATGGCCATGGTCTTTTTCCGCTTGGAGCGTTTTCGAGCGACGTGGTTACCGGCTCGCGTGAAGAAAACGCGACCCTCGACGAGCTAGAGGACGCCGTGGCGTTCGTAGACGTCGCGCAGGTATGCGCCGTTGCGAAGGTCGTCCATCGAGCTGTCCTCGCTGGCGATCTTGTCGAAGGCGATCTTCAGCACTTCGGCCTCGACCGCCTGCGGGATCACCACGACGCCGTCGGCATCGCCGAACACCAGATCGCCGGTGCAGACGCGCACGCCGGCGCAGATGACGGGAACGTCGATTGCCGCGATCTGGCCGCGTCCCTTGGAATCGAGCGGCGCGATGCCGGCATGGAAGACGGGCAGCTTCAGCTCGCGGATCGTCTTGATGTCGCGCACGAAGCCGTCCGTGATGCAGCCGGCCGCCTTGCGGCCGACGGCGGCGGTCGAAAGCAGGCTGCCCCAGGGCGCGATGCGTCCGGAGCCGCCGCAGGCGAGGATGGCCACTTCGTCCGGCTTCAGGTCGTCGATGAGCTTGATCTCCAGCTCATACGGATTGACGTCGGGGTCGACATGGGCGGTTTCCATGTAGATGCCAGTGCGGGCGCGGCCGCAGAGGATGAGGTCCTCGTCGAGCGGCCGGATCGTGGACGGCATCGCCTGCGTCGTGACGCCGACGGCATCGAGCGCATCCGACAGAACGGCGGCGTAGAGCTTGTTCCAGCCTTCGGGCAGGGGGGCAGTGGACGTCATGAAAGATCCTGTAACTAGAGCGATCAGGCGGATTCGGCCGGCACGGGATGGCCGCTGCCGCCAACGAGAAAACCAAAGTCGACGCCGCGGTCGGCCTGCTGGACGTTGTCGAGGAACATCCGGCCGTAGCCGCGGTCATAATGGGGAGGGGGAGGCGTCCACTCGGCCCGGCGCTGGGCGAGTTCGGCCTCGGAAACGTCGAGATGCAGGCTGCGCGCCTCGACATCGAGTTCGATGAAGTCGCCGTTTCGCACCAAGGCGAGCGGACCGCCGATCGCGGCTTCCGGCGCGACATGCAGCACGACGGTGCCGAAGGCGGTACCGCTCATGCGCGCATCGGAGATGCGCACCATGTCGAGCACGCCGGCGGCGCGGAGCTTCTTCGGCAGCGGCATGTTGCCGATCTCGGGCATGCCGGGATAGCCGATCGGGCCGCCATGCTTCAGCACGAGGATGCTGTCGGCATCGACGTCGAGATCGGGATCATCGACCCGCTTCTTGAAGTCCGGCATGTTCTCGAACACGACGGCGCGGCCGCGATGCTTCATCAGTTCGGGCGAGGCCGCCGACGGCTTGATCACGGCGCCGGAGGGCGCGAGGTTGCCGCGCAACACCGCGATGCCGCCCAGCGGCTTGAAGGGTTCTTCCAGCGTCCGGATGACGGTGCGGTCGAAGCACTCGGCTTCCTCCAGCCGGTCGGCGATGGTGGCGCCTTCGACCGTGATGCAGCCGCCATGCAGCAGCGGCTTCAATTCCTTCATCAAGGCCGGCAAGCCGCCCGCGTAGCAGAATTCTTCCATCAGGAATTGCCCGGACGGCATCAGGTCGAGCAGGCAGGGGACGATGCGGCCGAGGCGATCCCAGTCGTCGAGGGTCAGCTCGAGGCCGAGGCGTCCTGCGAGCGCGATCAGATGCACGACCGCATTGGTCGAGCCGCCAATGCCGCCATTGACGACGATGGCGTTTTCCAGCGCCTCGCGCGTCACGATCTTCGACATCGGCACGTCATTGCGGACGAGGTCGACGATGTGGTGGCCGGATTTTTCGGCTAGCACCGCGCGGCGGCTGTCGACTGCCGGCCAGGTCGCATTATAGGGGAGGGCGATGCCCATCGCTTCGGCGAGGCTCGCCATGGTCGAGGCCGTGCCCATGGTCATGCAGGAGCCCGGCGAGCGGCTCATGCTGGCCTCGGCCTCGTAGAATTCTTCCTGGCTCATCGTGCCGATCTGCACGGCTTCGGCGAAGCGGATGACGTCCGTGCCGGAACCGACCGGCTTGCCGCGCACGCGGCCATTCAGCATCGGGCCGCCGGAGACGAGGATGGTCGGCAGGTCGACGCTGGCCGCGCCCATCAGCAGCGCCGGCGTGGTCTTGTCGCAGCCCGCGAGGAGCACGACGCCGTCGATCGGATTGGCACGCAGCGTCTCCTCGACGTCGATGCTGACCTGATTGCGGTAGAGCATCGCCGTCGGGCGGACGAGCGTCTCGCCGAGGCTCATGACGGGGAATTCGAGCGGCAGGCCGCCGGCAACCAGGATGCCGCGCTTCACATGCTCGGCCAGCTGCCGCAGATGCGCGTTGCAGGGGGTGAGTTCCGACCAGGTGTTGCAGATACCGATGACCGGGCGGCCGTCGAACATCTCCGACGGGATGCCCTGGTTGCGCATCCAGCTGCGGGCATAGAAGCCGTATTTGTCGGGGCGGCCAAACCACCGCGCGCTCCGAAGCGGCTTGCGCTCGCTCATCGGATCATTCTCCTCTGCCCGAACCCTGCGGCCCGGTTTCCCTGGTTGGTTCAATTTTTGAACCATGTCGACACATTTATATGTATCGTTAAAGTGAATGCTAAGCGGCGGAGAGCCTGAGAGTCAATTTAGAAAATGATGCAAATTCCGCTTTTCTGACGGCGCTTCCGAAGAGGTTGGCTTGGCGTTTCATATGACGATAAAGGTCATGCCATAGCGGTTCCTGCCCGCGTGAGGCGGGCGGGTCGGCAGGCTCGGAACACCTGTCGTCCCGCGGGCGTTAATGCGACTCCCGCGGAACGTAGTCGCCGCTGCCGCCAACCAGGAAGTCGAAATCGACGCCGGAATCGGCCTGCATAACGTGATCGACGTAGAGCCGCTCATAGCCGCGCCCATAGGGCGATACGAATGGCTTGAGCTCGGCGCGACGACGCTCCAGTTCGGCGTCGTCGACTTCCAGATGGATCGAGCGGCCCGGCACATCGAGCGCGATCATGTCGCCGTCGCGGACCAGGGCGAGGGGGCCGCCGGCTGCTGCTTCGGGCGCCACATGCAGCACGACCGTGCCGAAGGCGGTACCGCTCATGCGCGCATCCGAGATGCGCACCATGTCGGTGATGCCCTCGCGCAGCAGCTTGGCCGGGATCGGCATGTTGCCGATCTCCGCCATGCCGGGATAGCCGCGCGGGCCGCAGTTCTGCAGCACCAGCATGCTGTCCTTGTCGACCGGCAGGTCGGGATCGTCGATGCGCGCCTTCAGATCGTCCGCCGAGGTGAACACGACGGCGCGACCGCGATGAACCAGGAGTTCCGGCGTCGCCGCCGATGGTTTGATCACCGCGCCGGACGGGGCGAGGTTGCCGCGCAGCACGGCGATGCCGGCCTTGGCCCGGAACGGCTTGTCGAGGGGCAGGATGACCCGCTCGTCATGGCGCACGGCGCCGGCATTGTTCTCCGCCTGGGTCCGGCCGGTGACGGTCAGCGCGTTGCCGTTCAGCAGCGACGCGATCTCGTTCAGCACGGCCGGCACGCCGCCGGCGCGGAAGAAGTCTTCCATCAGATATTCGCCGGATGGCATCAGGTTGAGCAGGCAGGGGACGTGGCTGCCAAGCCTGTCCCAATCGTCGAGCGAGAAGGGGACGCCGAGGCGGCCGGCGATCGCGAGCAGATGCACCACGGCATTGGTCGAGCCGCCGAGCGCCGCGTTGAGGACGACGGCGTTCTCGAAGGCTTCGCGCGTCAGTATCTTGGAGAGGCGCAGGCCTTCATGCGTCATGGCGACGATGCGCTTGCCGGCCTCGAAGGAAATCGCATGGCGACGCGCGTCGACGGCCGGAATGGCGCCATTGCCGGGGAGGGCGACGCCCAGCCCTTCGCAGAGGCTCGCCATGGTCGAGGCGGTGCCCATCGTCATGCAGGAGCCGGTGCTGGGCGACATCGCGGTTTCCGCCGCCATGAATTCCTGCAGCGACATGGTGCCGGCACGCACAGCTTCCTTGAAGCGAATGACGTCGGTGCCCGAGCCGATGCGGCGGCCCTCCCAGGAGCCCGAAAGCATCGGCCCACCGGAGACGACGATCGTCGGGATGTCGACGCTGGCCGCGCCCATCAGCGCGGCCGGCGTGGTCTTGTCGCAGCCGACCAGCAGCACGACGCCGTCGATCGGGTTGGCGCGGATCGAGGCCTCGACATCCATGCTGGCGAGATTGCGGAACAGCATGGCGGTCGGGCGCATCAGCGCTTCGCCGAGCGATGTGACCGGAAACTCCAGCGGAAAGCCGCCGGCGGCATAGACGCCGCGCTTCACATGCTCGGCCAGTTCGCGCAGATGGCCGTTGCAGGGATTGAGGTCGGACCAGCTATTGCAGATGCCGATGACCGGGCGGCCATCGAACATCTCGGCCGTATGGCCCTGGTTGCGCAGCCAGCTTCGATAGATGAAGCCGTAGGAATCCTGCCGGCCGAACCACTCCCGGCTGCGGAAACCCTTCTTGTCCCTGCTGTCGTCTGCCATCTCGAATCCATCGGCTGCTGGAGGTCAGTTCAGGCGAGGGGAGGCTCGCTCAGACGGCGAGGCCGCCGTGCCACCAATGCTCGAACGGGTTCGAATTCAGGATGTAATCGATCGTCGTATCGGCGACGCGCGGCAGCGGCGTGCCCTCGACCTGGCTGTTGATGTTCTTCAGCCCCTCGACCGATTCCGCGACGCGGGCGAACGGAAAGTCCGTGCCCCAGAAGATCTTGTTGCGGTCGGTGATGGTGTATTCCTGGGCGCAGACCAGGATGTTGTAGAACTGCCAGGGGCGATAGTGCAGCGCCGACACCTCGCAATAGACGTTCGGCTGCTTGCGCGCGACGATGATGCACTCCTCGTACCAGGGGTGGCCCATATGGGCCATGATCATCTTCAAATCCGGATAGCGCAGCGCGATCGTGTCGACGTCGAGCGGGCGACCATAGTTGACCGGCGCGTTGCGGCCATAGGTCGTGCCCATATGCATGGTGAGCGGCAGGTTGTTCTTCTGCAGATACTCGTAGACCGGCTCAAGGCGGGGATCGAGCAGCGACACGCCATTGTAGATCGGGCCGAACTTGACGCCCTTGAGCTTCAGATCCTCGATCGCGTGAACCAGGAGATCCATGCAGTTGGGCATACGGGGATCGACGGCGGCGAAGCCGACGAACTTGTCGGGATATTTGGCGACAGCGGCAGCAGTGACCTCGTCATTGCCGTCGACGCCGATCGAGTCCTTGTAACGCAGCGAAAAGATGATGGCCTTGTCGACGTCGGCCATCTCGCGGGCCAGCGTATCTGCATCCGCCTTGGGGGCGAGGCCTGCCGCGCGGGCCAGGCCTGCCTGCTGGGCATAGAGCGGGGTAACCTGGTCGTCGTTGTAGATATTGACGTGGCAGTCCACCAGCATGATCGGCCCCTCGTTTTCCAGGATCTGCGTTTGTGTTGTTTAACGTTAAATTACACCCCACTTAACCCTGTCAAGAGGCCGATCGTGAAATGGGGGATTGCTTCCGGCGGTAAAAGTCGCTGAATGAGCCGTTATTTCGAGAGTTGAAGCGTTGAATCGCGGGCCGGGGTGGACAAGCGAAGCCCAACGGCCAAAAGAGGAAGACTCATTCCATGTCGGACCATGATTCCGGCCGCGCTCCGCAAAAGCGTGTCACGATAAAGGACGTCGCCAAGGCGGCCGACGTCTCGCCGATGACCGTTTCCAACGTGGTCAACGGCAAGCACCAGTTCGTCAGCGAGCCTACCCGAAAGGCCGTCGAGCGCGAGATCGCCCGCCTCAATTATCGCGTCCAGCACAGCGCCCGGAGCCTGCGCGTCTCGCGCCGCCGCTCCGTCGGGATGATCTTCGTCGACGAGTCGCCGTCCTTCCTGGTCGATCATTTCAACGCCCATGTCGTTGCCGGCCTCTGCAACGTGCTGAGCACCGCCGACCACACCGTCACGGTCCAGGGGATCCGCGCCGGCCAGTTCAACCAGTCGTCGATCATCCGCAACTTCGCGGTCGACGGCTTCTGCGTCGTGCTTTCCGGCCCGCCGGACGCGCGCAGCACCATCCTGGACAGCCTGATCAACCTGGATCAGCCTCTGGTCCTGATGCAGGAGCCGATCGCCTCGCCAAACCAGGAAACCTGCATCGTCCGCCAGGATGATGCCGGTGGCGGCAGGCTGCTCGCCGACCACTTGGCTGCCCGCCGCGTCGGGACCGTGCTGGTGGTCGTGCCGAGCCAGAACTGGCCCGCTATCGATCAACGCGTTGCAGGCTTGCGCGAGGGCTTCCAGGCGGCGGGCGGTGATGTCCGCATCGATGTGGTGCAGGCGGAAACCGAGGAGTTCGACAGCGCCCGGGCGGCCGTGATGGGCTATCTCGACCGCCATCCGCTGCCGGATGCGATCGTCGGCGGCAATGACCGCTTCGCCATCGCGGCGATGTCGATCCTGCTCGATCGCGGCATCGCCGTGCCGGAGCGGGTGAAGATCACCGGCTTCAACGGCTTCGAGCAGCGACGTTATGCAAGGCCGCTCGTCACGACGGTAATCTCCTCCGCCTATGAGCTGGGCGAGAGGGCAGGGCAGATGCTGCTGACTCGCTTCGAGGAGGGACGTTTCCCCACCCGCGAGCTGGTGCTGCCGGTTCATTTCGAGCTGGGCGAAACGACCTGAGCTCGCCCGGGCGATGAGAAATGCCGTCGAGGTTGGCTTGAGGGGGCAAGTCGGCGTATGAGGCCTTGTTGAGTTCCCCCGCGTGTGTCCCACCGGGTGGAACCGGATCAGGGAAGTGCGCCGCGATGGAAACCAATCCGAACAAGGTCAGCCGGCAGGGGCTTCCGTCCCAGGTCGCCGCCTTTGTGCGCTTCGAGATCCTGCGCGGAAACCTGAAGCCCGGCGACCGTCTGCCGACCGAACAGGAATTCTCGGCCCAGCATGGCGTCAGCCGCGCCGTGATCCGCGAGGCCATCGCCAAGCTCCGGCATGAGGGGCTGGTCGTCTCGCGCCAGGGCATCGGTGCCTTCGTGGCCTCGCCCGAGGCTGCCAACTCGCTGACGCTGGAGCCGAACAGCCTGGCGGTACCGGAAGACTACCGTCACCTCTACGAGTTGCGGCTGATGCTGGAGACGGGCGCAGCCGAACTCGCCGCGATCCAGCGCAGCGACGAAGATCTCGCGGAGATGGCCCGCTGCATCGACAATCTGGCCGAGGTCAAGGACTTGCACAGCGCCTATGTCGAGACGGATATCGCGTTCCACCGCGCGGTGGCCGGCGCGACGAAGAACCCTTTCGTCTCGCTGTTCATCGCCTTCGTCGATGTGAAGCTGAAGGAGAGCATTCTCATGGCGCTGCGTTCGCTCGATTTCACCAAGACGAAGGCGATCGCGCATGGCGAGCATCAGCGGATCTTCGAGGCGATCCAGGCGCGCGATCCCGCTGCCGCAGCCGCCGCGATGCGCTCGCATTTGACCAACTCGTCTCGCCGGCTGGGGCTGTAGAACAAGGCTCCAAACGCCAATCGCCCCGCCGGTTTCCCGGCAGGGCGATCTGCATTGTTCCGTAGAAAAAGAAGCCTAGGCGACGTCGACCATCGTGCGGGTCTCGCCCGATTTCAGCATCGCCTCGACCACCTGCACCGAGCGCAGGCCGACCTGCGCGTTGCCGCAGTTTTCGGTCGGGATGCCGAGGCAGATGTCGACGAAGGCTTCGACCGGCGTGACGCAGGTATAGGCACCAGCGCCGGGCTCGATCGCCATCTCCTCGTCCTGGCCATCGAGACGGCGCAGCCAGAGCCGCTCGCGCTCGACGTCGAGCAGCAGCATGCCCTCCGTGCCGAACAGGCGGATATCGACCTGGAAGGGCGAGCCGGGCGGCACCGAGGCGGAGCCCGACAGCGAACCGGTGGCGCCGCCGGCAAACGTCATGGCGAGCGCGTTGTGGATGTCGGTATCGATCGCCGACTTGCCGAGCAGCGCGAACACGCTCTCCGGCTCCAGATCCGTCACATAAAACAGGCCGCCCAGCATGTGGACCAGTTGGCCCCAGCCATAGCCGCCGGTGCCGGGATGGGCCCAGGTGGCGCGTTCGGGCCGGAACATCTCGTTCTCGGTGCCCTGCAGCTCGCCGCCCGAGACGAGGTCTTCGATCGGTGTCGCCATCTGCGCCGAGACATGGCGAATGCGGCCGATGCGGCCCGAAGCGACCAGTTCGTGCGCCTTCTTGAAATAGGGCTGGAAGCTCCAGCCATAGGGCACGAGAATTTCGCGGCCGGCGGCTTCGGCGGCCGCGATCAGCTTGCGCGCGTCGCCGGAATTGGTCGCCATGGGCTTCTCGACCATGACGTGGCTGCCCTTGGCCAGCGCCGCCATGGCCTGCTCGGCGTGCAGATGGTGCGGCGACGCGATGATGACGCCGTCCATCTCGACATTGGCGAGCAGTTCTTCATAGGTCTCGTAGGCGTGCGCAAAACCGAACGCCTCCTTGACCTGGGCCAGCTCCGCGGCGCCGGGCCGCGCGACGCCGACCAGCTCGACGCCCGGATGGCGCTTCAGGATCGGCAGGTGGTTGGCGACGGCCCACGAGCCGGCGCCGATGATGCCGATGCGCGCCTTGCGCCCGGCCTGGGCTGTCTCAGCCATGTGTGCTCCTTCCGGTCGGACTAGCGGCGCTTGGCGCCGGGGACGAAGGGCTCGCGGTCGAGCCACTTGCGGTACATGTCCGGCACGGCGCATTCCGGGTCGTTAAAATAGGCCTTGTAGTCGACGCCGCCGACGAGGGCGATGTTGCCCCAGGGATCGAGCGCGCCGGAGCGGACGATGACCTTGGCCTTCTGGGCCAGCGGACCAACGGTATCCTCATAGGTGACGGGCTCGAAGTCGCGCTCGTCGAACCAGGTGGTGAGCGAGCGGTAGAGCGGCTTGTTGTGCTCGGCGACCTGCGACGCGAACATCACCTTCTCGACGATCAGCTCCGGTGCGATCGCCGAATAGAGCTGGTCGAGCGTCGGCAGGTCGGCGCTGATGGCGAGGTCGATGCGCCAGGCGTCGCTGGGGATCGGGAAGCCCGCATCGACGATCATCATGATGTCGCCATGGCCCATCGTGGCAATGGCTTCGGCGAGTTCGGCGTTGAGAATACCGGAGCGCTTCATGGGTTTCTTCCTCTGTTAAGCCGCGCTGATCGCACGGTCGAGTTCGGCATGGGTAACGTCCCGCACGATCTCGTCGACGATCTTGCCGCCGCGGAAAAGCAGGATGCGGTCGGACAGGCGGGCGAGTTCCAGCGAGTCCGATGAGGTGAAGACGACGGCGGCGCCGGAATCGGCGATGCCGCGCAGGATGTGATAGATCTCCGACTTGGCGCCGATATCGACGCCGCGCGTCGGGTCATCGAGCATCAGCACCTTCGGATCCATCACCAGCCAGCGGGCGATCAGCGTCTTTTGCTGATTGCCGCCCGAGAGCGAGGTGATGCGGTTCAGGATCGAGGACGTGCGGACCGAGAGGCGCTTGATGGCGGCCAGCGCCTTGCCCCGGCGCGTCGACCCGTCGCTCGCGTGCATCGCCTCATCCGTCGCTTCGGCATTCCGCAGCACGCTCATCAGCGGCAGGATGCCTTCGCGCAGCCGGTCGGCCGGCAGATAGGCGACACCGCTGCGGATGGCGGCGCGGGGTGTCGAGCGGCCAATGGGCCGTCCCGAAATCGAGATCGTGCCCGAGGTGGCATGGTCCATGCCGAAGATATGGCGCAGCAGCGAGGAGGGGCCGGAATCGGGCAAGCCCGCCAAGGCGA
Organism: Kaistia defluvii; assembly: GCF_040548815.1. Classification (NCBI taxonomy): domain Bacteria; kingdom Pseudomonadati; phylum Pseudomonadota; class Alphaproteobacteria; order Hyphomicrobiales; family Kaistiaceae; genus Kaistia; species Kaistia defluvii. The sequence goes on from NZ_JBEPSM010000002.1 coordinate 629,697, forward strand.
CGATCTCGCCGGCGCGCACCTTCAGCGAGGCGCCGGCCAGCTCGCGGCCATGCACGTCGGCGACGTCGAGCAGCACTTCCTTGGTCGGGCGCGGCTTTACCTGGACCGGAAAGATCTCGGCCGGCTGGCGGCCCAGCATCGCGTCGACCACTTTCTCGTGGTCGAACTCGGCCACCGGACGGGTGGTGATCAGCGTGCCGTCGCGAATGACCGAAATGCGGTCGGCGATCGAGAAGATCTCGCCGAGCTTGTGCGAGACATAGATCACGGTAACGCCGACCGAGCGCAGATGGCGGATGCGCTCCAGCAGACGCGCGGCTTCGGCCGCGTTCAGCGCCGAGGTCGGCTCGTCGAAGATGATGACCTTCGCGTCCCAGGTCAGCACCTTGGCGACGGCAACCAGTTGCTTGTCGGACGAGGAAATGTCTCCGACCCGCATCGAGGGAAGGATTTTCTGTTCCTGGAGTTCGTCGAGCGCCTTGCGCGCCCGCGCCGCCATCTTGTCCCTGGACGGCTTGACGAAGCCGCTGTCGTCGATGCCGAGCGCGATGTTCTCGGCCACCGTCAGATTGTCGAACAGGTCGAGTTCCTGGTGCACCACGCCGATGCCGCAGGAGAGCGCATCGCGCGGCGTCTTCATTTTCAGTTCGGTGCCGAGGGGGCCGATGATGGCCCCCTCGCTTGGCTGGTAGACGCCGGCGATCAGCTTGATCAGCGTCGACTTGCCCGCGCCGTTCTCTCCGACGAGTGCATGAACCTCGCCCTGCTTGAACTCAATGCTGACATTGCGCAGCGCCCAGAAGCTCCCGAAGGATTTCCCCAGGTCGCGAAGCTGAAGCATCGAAGTCATCGGCGAATACTCTCGTTCTGGATCAATTGGCAGGGCAGGAAGCAGCGGGCCTTACTCGGCCTGGTGCTTTTCCACGTTGGACTTGTCGATGACTTCGACGCCGGTGTCGGTGTGGCTCGGAGGCATCTTGCCTTCGGCGTAGATCTGGTTGAGCACGAGCACGGCGTCGTGGCCCTGGCGCTGCGGGTTCTGCGTGATGGTCGAGGTCAGCGCGCCCGAGATGATCAGTTCACGCGTCTGCGGCAGCAGGTCGGAACCGACGACCGGGATCTTGCCGGCCATGCCATTGCGCTCGAGATACTGGCCGATCGCGGGGAACGAGCAGCAATCGAGCGAGATGATGCCGGTGATGTCCGGATTGGCCAGAACGGCGTTCTCGATCGCGGCGTAGATCTGCTGCGGCTCGTTGGTCGTGTTCACCAGGCTTGCGATGGTGATGCCGGGATGCTTGGCAAGCGCCTGGCGGGCGCCGTTCTCGCGATCCTTCGACCACTGGGCGGCGGCATCGACCGTGAAAATCAGGATCTTGCCCTTTTCGCCCATTTCCTTGACCAGCGTGTCGCCCATGACGACGCCGGAATAGACGAGGTCCTGGCCGACGAAGGTCAGGCGCTGCGAAGCCGGATTGTCGGTGTTGAAGGTGACGACCGGGATGCCGGCGGCGAGCGCCTTGTTGATCACCGGCGCGAGCGCGTCGGTCGAGGAGGACGAGACGGCGAGGCCGTCGACGCCCTTGGTGATCCAGTTCTCGAGCTCGGCAACCTGCTTCTCGGCGCCGCCGCCAACCGGGCCGGTGAACAGCGCGTTGACGTTGAACTCCTTGCCGGCAGCCTCGACACCGTTGCGCATCGGTACGGCGACCGAGAGCGCGGGGTCATGATAGGAAACGACGAAGGTCGGCTGTTCCTTGGCGGCCGCACGGGCCTTGATCGCCGGCGACAGCGTGAAGTCGGCGGCCGCGGCCGGCACGAGCAGCGCAAGGGTCGCGAGGCCCGCAAAGAGTGTTGCGCGTAGCATGGTGGTATCCTCCCAGATGAAGTTCGTTCAGTTGATGGGTCGAATGGCTATTTCTTCGACGTCAGTCCGCCGATCAGCGCCGCGGTCAGCACAACCGCTCCGATCAGCGTGGTTTGCCAGAAGGGCGTCACACCCAGCAGGATAAGGCCGTTGCGTACGACGCCGATCAGCAGCACACCGAGCAGGGTTCCGGGGATGGAACCCTCGCCGCCTCCAAGCCGCGTGCCACCGATGATGACTGCGGCGATGACATCCAGCTCCAGGCCGATGCCCGTGACAGGCTGGACGTTTTCGAGAAATCCGAAATTGATGATGCCGGCGAAGGACGCGAGCAGGCCGGCGATCGCGAAGGCGATGATCTTGGTGCGCGACACGGGCACGCCGACGATGCGGGCGGCGCGGTCATTGCCGCCGACGGCGAAGATGTGAAAGCCGAAGGTCGTCTTGTGCAGAAGGAAGAAGCCGAGCGCGGCGACGACGATCAGGACCAGCACCTGGTTGGACAGGTTGCCGATCAGGCTGCCCTGCGCCAGAGCGGTCAGGATCGGCGCGGCGCCCTGGCCGTGCGGCAGGGAGACCGGCATGCCGTTGCTCATCACCAGCGTGGCGCCGCGAATCAGATAGAGCGTGCCGAGTGTGGTGATGAAGGAGGGGATGCGGCCGGCGACCGTGATGGCGCCGTTCATCGCGCCGATGGCAAGGCCCAGCGTCAGGGTGATCAGGATCGCGGCGACTTCCGGCACACCGCTGACGATCAGCAGGCCACCGACCATGCCGGCGAAGCCGTAGAGCGAGCCGACCGAGAGATCGACTTCGGAGATGATCAGAACATAGGTGGCGCCGATCGCCAGCACGCCAAGCAGCGAGATCTGGCGCAGGAGATTGAGAATATTCTGGCCCGTCAGGAAGACGGGGCTGGCAATGGCAAAGACGATGCAGAGCGCAAGCAACGCCCCGAAGACACCGGCCTCCCGGGTCAGCAGCAGCCCTCGCGCCGATTGTACCAGTCCACCCTGCGCGGGGCTGCCCGTTGCGACGTTCGTCATCATCCTATCTCCCTCGCATCGTCGCAGCTCAGCGTGCGGACGATTCCGTATCCGTTGGTCCACGAGGCGGCGCGCAACGAAGCGGCCCGGCTCGCAGGGTGTTGATTTCATGAAATGGCTTGGCCCATTGCCGTATCGGGCAGGGCGGGCGGACGGGCCGGCGGCGCAAGGCCGCCGACCGGCCGATTACTTCAGTTCGCCGGCGAAAACCGTCAGCTTGATATCCGGCAGAATGGTCGCGAGGTTGTCCTTGCTGACCGTCAGGATCGGAAGCACGACTTCCTTCTCCGTCTTGCCACCTTCGAGCTTGGCGATGACGCTTTCGCCCGCCGTCTTGCCCATCAGGTAGGGCTGCTGCATGCCGCTGGCGACGATCGAGCCGCCTTCGATCATGGGCAGGAATTCCGGCACGCCGTCGAAGGCGCCGATCAGAGTCTCGCCACCGCGACGCATCGCGTCGACGGCGCGCTTGGCGCCCAGCGTGGGGGAATCCGTCTGGACGAAGATGCCGCGCATTTCGGGATGCGCCGTCAGCATGTCCTGCACGAAACGATAGGTTTCGTCGGCCGTGTAGGTCTGCATCTCGTTGCGGGCCACGATCTTGTGGCCTGCTTCTTCCATCGCCTTGACGAAGCCGTTGGTTCGCTTGACGCCGTTCTGGCGGGCCTGGGAGATGGTGACCATGCCGACTTCGGCATTCTTCCAGCCCTTGGCTTCAAACGCCTTGGCAAGCGCCTTGCCGACGTCATAGGCGCCCGCCTCGTCATTCGACGTGACGAAGGTCACGTATTCGCCCGAAGTCGTGCCGATGCCGGCGAAGCTTACCGGGATGTTCGCCTTCTGGGCGAGACCGAGAACGGCCGGTGCGGTCGAGGAGTCGGTGGGCGACAGGACGATGCCGGTCGCGCCCTTGACGATCGCATCCTGCGTATTCTGCAGTTGCGTCTGGGTATTGTTGCGGGAATCGAGCGCGACGAAGTCGTAGCCGTGCTCCTTCGCCGCCGCCTCGACGCCCTTCGACACATAACGCCAGAAAGGCGCGTCGAGCCCGGCCGAAAGATAGACGATCTGCTTGCCTGCGGCCTGCGCCGCCGGCATCGCGACAGAAGCCAGCAGGCCGAACGCGCCTGCCAGAGCGATGAACTGACGCTTGGTATAGGTCATGGTAATCCTCCCTCATCGACGGCGGCATTCGCCGCCCTTCCTCGCGCGCCTAGGGCGCGCCGATAACGCCTTCCGAGATCAGACGGTCGATCTCCTCAGCCTCGAAACCCGCGGCACCGAGAACCTCGCGACTATGCTCGCCGACCAGCGGCGCGCCTCTCTCCACCGTCGACGGGGTCTTGCTGAAGCGGATGGGAAAACCGGGGGTCTTCAGATGGCCCTCGGAGTGATGTTCGTATTCGACGAAGCTGCCATTGAACTTCACCTGCGGATCCTCGACCGTCTTGGCGAAGTCGTTGACCGGGCCGGCCCAGAGTCCGAGCGCCAGCATCGCTTCGATCAGGTCGGCCTGCTTCCACCTCGCGCTGTGCTTGGCCACCAACTGGTGGATCAGGTCGCGCTGCTCGAACGGATCAACATCGTCGTTCATTGCCAGGAAGGCGGGCTCGTCGAACAGTTCACCAAGCTTGGCGAGCTGCGGGAAGGCGAGGGCGACATAGCCGTCCTGGGTCGCGAACACGCCATAGGGCGCGCGGATATAGACGTGGCCGTGCGGCTCCTGCGTGCGCTTCTGCGGCTTGCCGTCGATGGTGAAGACGGAAAGCTCCTGCATCTGGAAGGAGATGGCCGCGTCGAGCATGTTGACCTCGACCAGTTGGCCTTCGCCGGTGCGCTCGCGGTGCAGCAGCGCTGCCAGCGCGCCTTCAAAGGCGGCATAGGCGGTGGTGGCGTCGACGACATACTGGCCGATCGGCTGGGGCGGTCCGTCCGCCTGGCCGGTCGAATACATAGCGCCGCTCAGCGCCTGCAGCAGCAGATCCTGGCCGGGGCGGGCCGAATAGGGGCCCTCGGCACCGTAGCCGGAGATCGAGACATAGATCAGGCGCGGGTTGATCGCCTTTAGCGTGTCGTAATCGACGCCCAGCTTCTTCGCCACATGCGGGCGATAGTTCTGCATGAAGACGTCGGCGTCCTTGACCAGCTTGTGCAGGGCGGCCTGGCCTTCGGGGGCCTTCAGGTTGATCGCCAGGCTGCGCTTGTTGCGGTTCAGCGACAGGAACGAGGCGTTGATCTTGCGATTTCCGCCGCCTGCCGGCATGCGCCGCTGCCACTCGCCCTCGACCGGCTCGATCTTGATCACGTCAGCGCCGATGTCGCCCATGCGCTGGGCCGCGAACGGACCCGACATCGCAACCGTGCAGTCCAGCACGCGGTAGCCCGAAAGGATCTGGGCCTTATTCCGCTTTTCCTGGCTCATTGCCTCTCCCGCTCGAATTTTTTCGCCAATTGAAATATGGCGGCTGTGTTGATCGTTGTGATAGCGCTAACAAGTCGATATATTTGTTAGCGCCAACATGGGAGGCTGTCAATGCGTCGGAGACGATTTGGAAATGCTCCAGCCGGGGCGGGTGTCGTCACGATGTCGGACGTCGCCAGCCGGGCCGGAGTCTCGGCCCAGACCGTTTCCCGCGTCATTGGTCGGCCGGAGATGGTGACGGAGGAAACCCGCAAGCGCGTGCACGACGCGATTCGCGAGCTGAACTACATCCCCAACGAAGCGGCGCGGAACCTGGCCTCCAACAGCAGCCGGGTCGTCGCGGTCATCATCCCGACCCTGTCGAGCTCGGCCTTCTCCGCCCAGGTCAAGGCCACCATCGACACGCTCGAGCTGCGCGGCATCTCTGTTGTCATCGGCAACAGCGAATATTCGGTTCTGCGCGAGGAGCAGATCATCCAGACGCTGCTGGAGCGGCGGCCGATGGGCTTCATCCTGACCGGCCTGCACCACACGCCGCGCGCCAAGGACCTGCTGCGCCAGAGTGGCGTGCCGGTGGTCGAGACCTGGGACACCGACACCGCGCCGCTCGATTGCGCCGCCGGCTTCTCCAACATCGCGGCCGGGCATGATGTCGGCTCGCTGCTGGCCGCCCGCGGCTCGCGCCGCATCGCCTTTGTCGGCGGCGCCGCGCACCAGGATTCGCGCGCGAACGGCCGTTTCATCGGCTTGGCCAAGGCGCTGGAGGAGGCGGACCTGCCGCCGCCGCTTCGGATCGAGCTGGTGCTGCCGATGAGCACGCAGGACGGTATCAGCGGGCTCGATCAGGTGATGCAGAAGGCGCCGATGACGGATGCGATCTTCTTCTCGGCCGACAGCCTGGCGCTCGCGGCGCTGCTCGAATGCAACCGGCGCGGTCTGCGGGTACCGGAGCAATTGGCGATCTGCGGCTTCGGCGATTTCGACCTCGCCTCGCTGGTGACGCCGGCGCTCACCACGGTGAAGATCCAGCCCGACGTGATGGGGCGCACCTCGGCCGAACTGCTGCTGGCGCGGCTCGACGGCGACGACAAGCCCGCCAGCGTCATCCTCCAGCACCAGCTGATCCGTCGCGGCAGCGCGTGACGCCGCCGCGACCTTTCTCATTCGCTTCAAAGGGATAGCGGCGACCCGCTATCCCTTTGAGATGGGCTAGATCCGGTACCAGCCTTCGGCCGTGGTGCGGAACAGCTGACGCTGCTCGTCTGCCGAATAGCCGGCCACGATCTCGCGATAGGCGTTGACCACCGTCGGATAATCGCTGAACAGGCCGTCCAGCGGCCAGTTGGTGCCGAACATGCAGCGCGACGGGCCGAAGGCCTCGATGCAGACCTCGATCCAGGGCCGGATCGTCTCCACCGTCCACCCATGATCGACCATGGCGAGGCCGGACAGCTTGCAGGCGACGTTGGGCGCCTTGGCGAGATGCTGGATGCCTTTGCGCCATTCGTTGAAATAAGGAACCGTGCGCTGCTTTGGGAATCCGCAATGGCCGAGGATGATGGTCGAGCGCGGAAAATCGCGCGCGAGATCAAATGCCTTGCCCATCTGCGGCCAGCCGGCATCCATGTCGTAGATCAGGTCGCGCTTCTGCAACTCGTTGAAACCACGACGGAAAGCCGGGTCATCGAGGAAGTCGAGGCCGATGAAGGAAAGCATCCGCACGCCGCGGAAATTGGCGTATTGCCGGTGCCGGTCCAGCTCCGAGGCCGCATTGTCGGCGGCGAGATCGACCCGGGCGATGATGCCGTTCGGCATGCCGTGTTCGTCGGCGACCTTCTGCAGCCACTCGGTCTCGCGGACCGTATCGACCTCGCCATCCGCGGTTTCGATATGCACGGACTTGATCAGATTGACCGGCGCGCCCTCGCGCTGCAGGTCGGTGACCAGATAGTCCTTCATGATGGCGGAATAGTCGCCCGAAGGGTGGCCGACGAACGGCTTGTCGGTCAGCCAGCCGTAGCGGATCCCGCTTTTCAGGTCCCACAAATGGTGGTGGGCGTCGACGAATTCGAATAGCTCGTTGGTCATAGTTTCCTCCCGTCAGTGTCAGGCCGGCCGCGCCAGGACCATGGTGGTGAACGCGCCCAGCTGCACGATTTCGTCATTCTGGTTGTAGACGGCGATATCGCGCACGATGACGCCGCGATCGCCCTTGCTGGTCCGGCGCGTGCTGCCGACGGTCAGCTTCAGGCGGATCGTGTCGCCGAAGAATACCGGCTTCTTGAACTGCCAGTTCACGCCAAGCAAGGCCACGGCGGTGCCGTCGAGGCCGCCATCCCGGTCGGCGAGACCGGCCGAGACGATCAGCGCCAGCAATCCATGCGCGATCGGCTTGCCGAACGGTCCCTTGGACGCGAACTGGTAATCGGTATGGGCGGGGTTGTAGTCGCCCGAGAGTCCGGCAAAGGCCATGACGTCGGATTCGGTGATGGTACGGCCGGGCGACCAGAGCTCATCGCCCTCATGAAAATCTTCGAAATAGCGGGCCATTGTCGTCCTCTAACAGCGCTTCTTGTTAGCCTCTTGTTAACCGGCGAGGCCATTTTCGCCGATTGGGGCCGATGTCAGGTTAGCGCTATCATTCACGCACTACAAGCGGCGACAGCCGGGCCCCGTGCGGGGCCGTCCTGGGGCTCGCAAACACGCTGCGCGACGGCCGCCTGCGGCATCTCGGGCGGCGCCACGCCTTTCGGTCCCTCCGTTGATCTGGCGCAAGGAAGCCGATCGGCCAGCGTGACAGGACTGGGCCTGCTGGGGCAATGGATGGGATGGCGATGTCTATCGGTACATTGATGGTTCACGTCGACGACACGAGATCGGCGGCCACGAGGGTGGCGGCTGCCTGCAATCTTGCCGAGCGTTTCGACGCCACGCTTATCGGCATCGCGGCCTGCGCTTCCGAGGCGCCGCTCTACGACCCGCTCACCGTCGGCGCCATGGCCGGTGAATATTCGATGTTGCAGCGCGACACCGCGGAGACGGGGCTGCGGAGCGCCGAAAGGCTGTTCCGGAGCGCCGCCGACCGCAGTTCTGCGCGGATGGAATGGTGTTCGGCCATGACCTATCCGGCCGGCTTCATCGCCGAGCAGTCGCGCCGGGCCGATCTCATCGTGCTGGGACGGCGCGGGGCGAGCGCACCCAACAATTCGGTCGAGCCGGGCGACGTACTCATTCGCGCCGGGCGGCCGATCCTCCTGCTGCCGCCGGATACACATGCTCCGACTGGCAAGAACATCGTCGTCGCCTGGAAGGACACGCGGGAATCGCGCCGCAGCGTCACCGACGCGCTGCCCTTCCTGCGCCGGGCAAGCCGGGTCTCTCTCCTCACCATGCCGTCACCGGAAAGCGAGTCGCGCTGGCGCCGCGGTGCCGAAGACGTCGTCGCCTTCCTGGGGCGGCACGGCATCGCCGCCACTTCCTACGCGCTCGGGGAAAGTTCGGAGACTTCCGCCACCCGGATCTGCGATTTTGCCGAGGACCAGGGCGCTGATCTCGTCGTCATGGGCGGTTATGGCCGGGCCCGCGCCCGGGAGTGGGTGTTTGGCGGGACGACGCGCAGCATGCTGGAAACCGGCACCGTCGCCTGCCTGATGAGCCATTGAGCCCCGCGCACGGCCTCAGTCGATATCAGACAGGGGTGGCTTACAGGCCCAGCCGGTAGAAGGCGTTGGCGTTGTCGCGATAGATCTTTCGCGTGTCGGCTTCCGGGAGACCCAGATCGGCAAAGGCGCGGTCCAGCACCTCGACCCAGCGGGGCAGGGTGGTGGCCTGCAGGCAGACGGGATAGTCGCCAGCATAGATCACGCGATCGACGCCGAAGGTCTCGATGGTCGCCGCGATGAAGGGGCGGAGATCCGCCTCGGTCCAGTTCCGGTGGTCGGCTTCGACCGGCAGGTCGGAGAGCTTGATCCAGAGATTGGGGTGGCGCGCCAGCTCGGCGATGTCGGTGCGGTATTGTCCGATCGCGCCGGCCCGGATGCCGGGCTTGCCGCAATGATCGAGGATCAGCGGCACCTTAGGGATGTGCCGCACGAACTCGCGAACGATGTCCATCTGCGTGTAGTTGACGTTGATCTCGAAATGCATGCCGAACTTTTCGAGCCGGTTCACGCCGGCGATGAAGTCCGAGCTCAGCGTCAGCGCGCGGGGATCGGCGTCGAACTCGACGATGCGGCGGATGCCCTTCACCATCGGATGCGTCTCGGCCATCTCGGCCAGGATCGGCTCTACCCCTGCGCCGCGTTCGAGCGGCGCCATCGGCACGATCGCCTTCAGGCGCGGATCGCGTTTCGCCTCGTCCTCGACAAAGACGACTTCCTCCAGATATTGCCCACGCTCCGCGTCGAAATCGGCGAAGCATTCGAGGAACACCATCGCTTCGACCTCGACCGAGCCGAGATCGCGGGCGTAGTCCTCGACGTGATAGGGCCGTTCGAAGAGCGGGTTGCCCTGGATCCAGGTGTAGTCGAGCCGGGCTGGATCCCAGAGATGCAGGTGGGTGTCGACGATCGGAAAGGCGGGCATCGGCGGCTCTCTTTCTGCGGGCTCAGGGCGTCGGCGCGTCGGCGCGCAACAGGCCCTCATGCTTCAGTTCGGCCCAGAGCGCGTCCGGGATCGCGTGCTGCATCGAGGCGATGTTGCGGGTGACATGATCCGGGCGGAAGCCGCCAGGGATCACCGAGGCGACGAGAGGATGATGCAGCGGAAACTGCAGCGCGGCGGCGGCAAGCGGTACGTCGTGGCGGGCACAGACGGCCTCGATTCCGCGCACATGCGCGGCCTCCGCCGGCGTCGGCGGGTGGTAGTTGTAGGTCGCGCCGGGCAGCACGCCGGTGGCGAGAATGCCCGAGGCGAACACGCCGCCGATGACGATTCCGACGCCGCGCTCTTCGCAGAGCGGGAATTCATGGTCGAGCACCGGCTGCTCGGCGAGCGTGTAGGGTAGGGCGACGAGGAAGAAGTCGAGATCAAGCAGTTTCAGGAATCGTGGAATCGTGCCGATCCGGTTGACGCCGGCGCCGATGGCGCCGATCTGGCCGGCCGCCTTCAGTTCCTGCAGCGCCCGCATGCCGCCGGTCGCGAGCTGCGCCAGATGGGCGGAGACCAATACTTCGGAGCCGAGATTGGCGAGGTCGAGATCGTGGATCAGCAGCGCATCGACCCGGTTGAGGCCGAGCCGCTGCAGGCTGTCCTCATAGGCGCGCATGACGCCGTCATAGCTGTAATCGTAGCGGTGCTCGAAATGCAGCCCGTTCGGCCAGTCGCGCTTACTGGCGGCGAAAGCGTCGGGGTCGGCGGGGGCGGTGAAGACACGGCCGATCTTGGTGGTGAGTAGAAATTCCCCACGCGCCTGCCGGCGCAGGAAGCGACCGATGCGCTGTTCGCTCAGGCCACGCCCATACCAGGGCGAGGTATCGAAATAGCGCAAGCCCGCATCCCAGCCGGCCTGCAGCGTCGCCTCGGCCTCGTCGTCGCTGACGATGGTGAAGAGATTGCCGAACGGCGCGCCGCCGAAGCCAAGCTGCGGCAGGCGGAGGTCGGTGCGCCCGAGCGGGCGCAGGGCAAAGGGATCCATGGCTACCTCAGTGTCTGGCCTGATTGACGAGAGGAGGCAGTTTTGAACCTCCTCGCGAACGCGGTCCGAAATACCCTCTGTTCACCTCTCCCTGAGGGAGAGGTCGGCGGCCGCAGGCCGGCGGGTGAGGGTTTACGGCCTCTCCGGATGGTTTCCTAAACCCTCACCCGGAGCTTCGCTCCGACCTCTCCCTCAGGGAGAGATAAGGGGCAACGCGGCTCAAGGGGGAATCGGCATCGCTTGTCGAATTACGGGCCAGACACTCACGCCGCGAGCCGGCCGAAGGGCATGGCGGCCGGCACGATCTGGGCGATCAGCTCCTCGATCTCGCGCGCCGTGATCGGGTCGATGGTGGTCGTCGGGCTGCGGACGAAGGCGGTGCGGATGACGCCGCGGCGGACCAGGATCTGCTTGTGAATGAAATAGAAGATGTCGCCGCCCTGCACGGCGAGGCGGTTGATCGCCATGATCGTCGCATCGAAATGCTGGCGCGCCTTGGCCTCGTCACCCCGGCGGAACGCGTCCCAGACGGCGACGAAGTCGGCCGGCTGGCTGCAGAACGGCATGGTGCCCAAGGCGCCGCGCCGCAGTTCCTCGATGAAATAGCTGCCGCCCGCGCCGCCGAAGATGGTCAGCCGGTCGCCGGCCTGCTGCGACATGGCGGCGACCTTGCTGGTGACCGGCAGGGTCTCGACCTTGATGTAGCGCACGTTCGGGCATTCGGCGGCGATCTTCAACGCCAGGCCGGGCGAGATCGGCGCCTGCGGCACGTCCTGCAGGATAACAGGGATGCCGACGGCGGTGTCGATCGCCTTGTAGTAATCGAAGATCTCCTCGGCGCTGATCGGCATGAAGGAGGGCGGGATCACCATCAGCATGTCTGCGCCGGCCGCCTCCGCCGCCTTCGAGTAGAACACGGCGAGATCCGTGCCGGCGGCGCCGGAATTGATGACGATCGGCACGCGCTTCGCCGCCGCCTCGATCACCACGCGCGTCACCAGGGCACGCTCGGCCTCGTTGAACTTGAACACCTCGCTGCCCAGCGCGACGCCGAGACCATGCACACCGGCTGCGATGTTGAACTCGACCAGGTTGGCGAGGCTTTCCTCGTCGATCCGGCCGTCTTCATGGAACGGCGTCACCAGGATCGGCACGACGCCGTGCAGCGCGGGGAGGGACATGATGTTCTTCTCGGCTCTTCGGAATGAATTTGGGTCTGGTTCCTGTTCACGTCTTCCCGCGAAACGCATCCGGTTCGCGGGAACGCGCGCTAGGACTTGTGAAACATCTCTTCGAGGGGCGCCTGCCAGGGTGTGCCGTCGTCGTTATATTCCATGTAGGGCTCCATCATCTTCCACCAGCGCAGCGTAACCGGGTCGTGCGGCGTGCCGGGCGGCGGGGCGTGGTCGCGTTCGAGATAGGCGAAGAGCAGCAGCCCGTAGCGGTAGATCGAGAAGTTGCGGATACCGTCGCGCTCCATGTTGGCCAGCATCTCCGGCCAGATCTCGTCGTGCTTCTGCTTGTAGATCGCCTCAAAGCCCGGCTTCAGCTTCATCACCCACGCGACGCGCATGCCTGCTCCTCACTGTTTCGCTTCGCCGGCCGCGGCCGGCCAGGTGCCGCGAAAGCCGAGGCGGCGGCTGACATGGCCACAGGCCTCGTTCAGCATCTCGACCAGCGGCAGGATTTCGGGGCCGGGCTGCTTGAGCGACGGCCCGGTGATGCTCATGGCGCCGACGGGACGGGCCATGGCATCGAAGATCGGCACGGAGACGCAATAGACCCCGAGCACGACTTCCTGGTCGTCAATCGAATAGCCGCGTTGGCGGATGCGCTTCAGTTCCGCCTCCAGCACGCCGGCATCGGTGATGGTCTTCACGGTATAGGCTGGGAGAGCGCCGTCGAGCACTTCGCGCTGCTCGGCCTCGCTCATGAAGGCCAGCATCGCCTTGCCAGCGCCGCCGCAATGCAGCGAACCGCGCGCGCCGATCCGCATGTCGAGCTGCATGCCGTCATTGCCGCGCACCTTGTCGATGCAGACGCCATGCTTGCCGCTCAGCGCGTTGATGTTGACGGTTTCACCGGTGGTTTCCGCGATCTTCTCGGCGAAGGGGCGGGAGAGCGCCGGCAGGGCGATGCGCTCCAGCTGCAGTCCGCAGATTTCCAGCAGCCGGAACGACAGCTCCCATTCGCCGCCGGGCGTGCGCTCGGCAATGCCCTCCTGCTCGAGGTCGAGCAGGAGGCGATGCACCGATCCGAGCGGCAGGCTGAGCTGGGTGGCGACGGCGCGGACGCCAAGCGGGCTCTTGCGCGCCAGCAGCTCCATCACCTGCACGGATCGGCGGATGCTCGACATCGCGGCTACCAGAACTTCTTTTCGAGCGCCAACGGGTCGATCAGATTGTCGTCGATGTAGTCCCACTCGATCTCGTAGCCCATGCCCGGGCCCTTGGGCATGTGGACATAACCCTCGCTGTCGATCCTGTCGCAGGTGTTTTTGAGATACGGATGCGGCGCATCGTAGTCGACGCCGGGGGCGAGCAGGCCCTTCTCGTAATATTCGGACGTGTCTTCCGAGGTAGCGCCGAGCACCTGAAGATTGCCCCAGCCGGCCATGTGCATCTCGCAGCGCAGGCCATAGGCCTCGGCGACGATGGCCGTCTTGCGGGCGCCGGTGATGCCGCCGCGCACGACGTCGATGCGGCTCATGTCGCCGGCGCCTCGCAGGATCCATTCGGCCCGGCTGAACACGCCGCCGGCGACGATTTCCGGCGAGAGGATCGGGATCGACAATTCGCGCGACAGGCGGACATAGCTCTCGACCCGGTATTCCGGCATCGGGTGCTCGTACCAGTAGAAGTTCAGCTTCTCCAGCTCGCGGCCGACCTGGATCGCCTCCTCCATGGTCATGTAGGTGCCCCAGGGATCGAACATCAGCACATAGTCCGGCCCGACCGCCTCGCGCACGAGGTGGCAGGTCTCGATATCCGCCTTGATGTTGGAAGGGCGGCCGGGCGTCGGCTGGCCGGTCTCGGGGTTCCAGAAATAGTGCGGGTGGATCTTGTAGGCCAGGTAGCCCTCGTTCTTGCAGGCGAGCGCGTGCTCGGCATAGACGCGCGGCACGCCGATGTTCGGATAGGTCGAGGCATAGGCCTTGACCTTCTCGCGGCCGGCGCCGCCCATCAGCTTGTAGACCGGCTGGTTGAAGGCGCGGCCGGCGAGATCCCACAGCGCGTTGTCGACGACGCTCGCGACATTTTCCGGGATGTTGGCGACCCAGAGCCACTTCCATACCATCTCGCGGTCGAGCGGGTCCTGGCCTTTCAGCAGCGGCAGGATGCGGCCGCGGATCATCTGCTGGTCGACGACGTTCAGCCCCTCGGCGTCGCCATGCGAGCCGCCGCCAAAGTAATAGCCGGTGACGCCTTCGTCGGTATCGATCGCCAGTACGGTCTGCATAAGGTCGGCCTTGGGCACGGGCAAAGCATGGCCCACGTCCCAGCGGTCGGCCCAGGTCTTGAACGTCTTGATCTTGATGTCGGTGATTTTCACGGATGCAGTCCTCTGGCAGGCGAAAGGGCGCGAGATGAAGGCAGGGGTCTATTCATAGGCGTCGCCCCCGCGCATCCGGTCGAGCAGCACGGCTGCGAGCAGCAGCAGGCCGACGATGATGTTGACGTAGTAGGGACTGACCGCCTTGAGATCGAGAATGTTGGAGACGCCGGCGACGGCGAGCAGGCCGAGGGCGCCGCCGATCGGGTTGCCGACGCCGCCGCGCAGGATGGAATAGCCGCCGATCATCAGCGCGGCATAGACCTGGAATTCGAGGCCGAAGCCGGTGGCGCGGGCGGCGCTGCCGAGCTGCGCCGTGAAGACGATGCCGCCAAGCCCGGCACCGAAGGCCGAGAGCAGCAGCGCCGCGACCCGGATCCGCTTCACCGGAATGCCGGCGCGCGAGGCGGCCTTGTCGTCGCCGCCCACTGCCTGCACATGCCGGCCGAAGCGCGTCTTGGTGCCGACGATGGCGGCAATTACGGTCAATCCGATCGCGACCAGGAAGAACAGCGGCAGGCCGAACAGGGTCTGGTTGACCAGGTCGGAGAGGCTGGGATTGAACGAGAAGATCGCACCCTGCGGTCCCAGCAGCACCCAGGTGATGCCGCGCAGCGCCACCAGCATACCCAGCGTCGCGGCGATCGCCTCGGCGCCGAAGCCGACGATGGCGATGGCGTTGATCGCGCCGAAGCCGAGGCAGGCGGCGAGCGTCACGGCCGCGGCCGCCCATGGGTTCCAGGCGAGCGTCAGCAGCAGGGCGAACAGCGCCGAGGAGAAGCCGACCATCGAGCCGATCGAGAGATCGACGACGCCGGAGAGCAGGGCGAAGCCGGCGCAGGCGCCCACCACCAGCGGCACGATCAGGAACGCTCCCATGATGCCGACATTGCCGAAGGCGAGGAAGCGCGGACCGATCCAGATCAGCCCGACCGCGACGACCGCGATCACCGTGAAGGCGATGCTGGCGACCGGGCCGGTCAGCAGGTCGCGCCACGGATGATGCGGCACGATATAGGTCGCGGGCGCGCTGCGCGGGGCGGTGGCGTCGGTCATGGAATTCCCCTCCGCGCGCGATAGCCATCGAAGGCGACCGCCGAGATCAGGATCAGGCCCTGGAAGATCGATTGCGTGTCGGAGCTCAGCCCGAAGAAAACCAGGGCCGTCGGGATGGTGGAAAGAAATCCGACGCTCAGGAGCAGCAGCCAGAAATTGCCGCGTCCGCCGGAAAGCGAGATGCCGGCCAGGATGACGCCGGCGATGACGTTCAACTGCAGCGCATTGGCCGAGCTCGGATTGAAAGGGCCGCTGGTGGCGCAGAACAGTACGCCGGCAAAGCCGACGAAGCCGCCCGCCGCGGTGAAGATCGCGAAGCGGCTCGCCTTCAGCGAAATGCCGCGGGCGCGCGCCGCCATCCGGTTGCCGCCCACCGCGATCGCGCGGCGGCCATAGCGGGTGCGCGGGATCAGGAAGCCGACGACCAGCACAAGAGCGAGCATTGGCCACCAGATCGCCGGCAGGCCAAAAAGCTTGGCGCGGCCGAACTGGTGGATCGCCGAGCCGAGCGGTACCTCGGCCAGCTGGAAGGCGAAATAGAGCGCGGCGAGGCCGATGAAGTTGGTGGCGAGCGTGACGATGACGGGATTGAGCTTGGCGCCGACGATGATGACGGCGTTGGCAAAGCCCCAGGCCATGCCGGTCAGCACCGCGCCGAGAATGACGAAGGCGAAGGGAAGGCCGGCCTCGGACAGTCGGACCGCGACCAGGCTCGAGGCGATCAGCGCCGCCGGCTGGCTGAGATCGAGGAAGCCGCCCGAGATGGCGACCAGGCCCTGGCCGATCGCCATCACGCCGACGATCGACATGGTGAAGCTGACGGCCAGCACCGTCTGGTGCGACAAGAAATCGGGCCGGTAGAGGCCGGTGGCTGCAATCAGCAGCAGCCACACGGCCAGAAGCGTGAGGCCGGTGCCCCAGCCCTGCAAACGCATCCCGGGCGATAGCGCCCGGGCCGGGCTTTCGAGGCGTTGGTCAAGGGACATCGGCGAACCCGGGCCTTACTTGTTCGGGCAGAAGAGCGAATAGGCGGTCGTACCTGCCGGGGCTTCCAGCAGCTTGGCGACCCGCTCGGCCATGGCCGGGACGGCCTTGGCCTGCTCTGCGCTGACCGGGCAGGGCTCGACGCGCGAGGCCGGATTGTCGGCGGCGGCCTTGAGCGGCGGGATCTGGCCGGCCGCGATCGGCGCGATTACGTCGCGGATGGCGTAAACGGCGTAGCCCTCGAGGAAGTAGAATACCGAGCCGGCGAGATGCGGATTGACGTTGTCGCCGGTGATGAAGGCGCCGTCCTGGCCCCAGCCGGTGACCTCGTCGGCGCGGCCGAGTTGCTCGGCGGCGTTGATCAGCGACAGCACGCCGCCGTCATTGAGGCCGACGACCGCCATCTTCTTGGCGTCGGGATGGGCGGCGAGCAGGTCGCGCGCGGCCGGCAGGCCGACGGCCGCGTCGCCCTGGCTTTCGAAGCTGACCCACTTCTCGGCCGGGATATCCGGGCAGACCTTCTTCAGGCCCGTCCGCATGCCACCCGTGCGCCACTCATTGACGATGCCGGCGGCGGCGCCTTCGGCCGAGACGACCAGGTCGGGGTTGCAGGCCCACTTTTCCTTGATGACCTTGCCGAGCTGCTCGCCACCCGCGACGCCGGCCGCGAGATTGTCGATGCCGACGAAATACATGCCGGGATCGGCGATGTCATAGGTGACGACCGGGATCTTGGCGGCGTTCATGGCCTGGCTGATCGCCGGGTTGGAAGCCGGCTGGCCGTTGAACTGGATCATCGCGTTGACGCCCTCCTGCGCGAAGATCCTGGCGTTCTTCAGCGCGATAGCGGGGTCGTTGTTGTTGGAGAGCTCAATGTAGTCCCAGCCGTTCTTTTCGGCGAGGGCGCGGGCGACATCGCCCTGGGCCTTCATCCAGTCGCAGCAGGTATTGCCGCCGACGGCCATGCCGAGCTTGAACTTCTCGGCGGCGTTGGCGGTCCAGGCGACGCCGAAGGCGAGCGGAACCGCGAGCGCCATCGTTGCGATGACGCGTTTCGAAATGCGCAACATGCTTCCTCCCTAAGGAAATGTTCGTGCTGGATGGTCCGCCACGGGCCGGTTGATCCGGTCTCAGGCGGGGATGGCGAGCTTGGCGGCCTCCGCTTCGGTATCGCCGGGGATCGCCCCGGTGATGAGGCCGACGATTTCCGATACCTGCGTGTCGCGGACGCTGCGCGTGGCGATCGAACGGCCGAGGCGCATCACCGTGATGCGGTCGGCGACGCTCATCAGCTGCTGCATGTTGTGGCTGACGACGATCACGCTGACGTCGTGGTTGCGCAGGTCGCGGATGACATCCAGCACCTGGCCGGTCTCGCGCACGCCAAGCGCGGCGGTCGGTTCGTCCAGGATGACGATGCGGCGGCCCCAGAGCAGGGCGCGGGCGATGGCGAGGCATTGGCGCTGCCCGCCGGACATGCCCTTCACGCTGACGTCGATCGACGGGATCTTCACCGCCAGCATGTCGAGCACTTCGCGGGCCCGGCTACGCATCTTGCGGTCGTCGACCAGGTTGAACAGCCGCGCCAGAGGATTGGTCGAGAGTTCCTCGCGTCCGAGATAGACGTTCTGGAAGGCGCTCATCGTATCGACGAGGGCCAGGTCCTGGTAGACGGTCTCGATACCGGCATCCATGGCGTCCTGCGCCCGCTTCAACTGCACGAGCTTGCCATCGGCGAAGATTTCGCCGCTCGACGCGCTGATCACCCCGGACAGGATCTTCAGGAAGGTCGACTTGCCGGCGCCATTGTCGCCGACCAGCCCCAGAACCTCGCCGCGCCCGAGCGTCAGTGACGCGTCGGCCAGGGCGATGACGGCGCCGAAATGGCGCGTGATGTGCCGCGCCTCAAGTACAGGCGTGGTGGATATTTCCGACATTCAAGTACGCCTCCATGCTGTTCCAATATTGGAACGGCCGTACCAGATAATGAACGGTACGAAGCGCAGGAGAGCTTGTCAACGAGGGGAAGGCGAGAAAGAGGATCTTGCCGTTCGTTGCGTCATGGCTGGTTTTGAGCGCGCGGCGCAGCGATCTCTCGTGTTGCGCTGCAAGTTTATCGACCTCGCCGACCCGGGCGGACGGGCGGGCGGTCAGACGGCGGGACGTGCCGCACGAGCGCCTGCGGCCGCAACGATGCTGGGGGCTGCGCGTTGATAAGCATCGAGAAACAATGAGGAGAGAGCCGCATGTCGGACGATAAATTGGCCCGCAAGGACGTGCCGGAAAAGAAGGCTCCGATGCCGCCGGAAGGTCCGCATGCGCGGCCGGATCTGACCGATAACGAGAAGACGCCCGGCACCGGCTCCTTGCCGGATCCGGATACGAAGGGCGTCGACATCGGCCCCGGTTGAGCGGCGATTCCTTCGCACGACACAGAAAGGCGGCGCCCCGAGCGCCGCCTTTTTTCGTTCTTGCGCCTCAGCGAGCGGACGAAACGCCCGGCGCGGCGCCAGCGGCGATGGCGTCCGCCGGATCGAGCGCATCCTCGGCGACGAGCGGGTCAAATGACGTTGCCCGATGCCTCCGCGCATTGCTGATAGATTTCGCCTGACATATATCTGTGTCAGGATGGATCGGGAGGTTGGACGATGAAGGTTACGAGAGCCCAGGCCGATGAAAATCGCGCCCGCGTCATCGATGTCGCCAGCCGGCTGTTCCGCCAGCATGGATTTGACGGCATCGGCATTGCCGATGTCATGAAGCAGGCCGGGCTCACGCATGGCGGCTTCTACGGCAATTTCAAATCCAAGGGAGACCTCGCGGCGCGCGCCAGCGAGCACGCCTTCGTCACGTCGCGCGAAAACTGGCGCGGCCTGGAGGGCATGGAGCCGGAGACGGCGCTGGAGGCGATCATCCGGGCCTATGTTTCGCCCCAGCATCGCGACAGCCCGGATTCGGGCTGTGCGCTGACGGCGCTCGGTCCGGACGCCATCCGGCAGGAGGCGGGTGTCCGCTCGGTATTCGGTCGAGCCATTCGCGCCTATGCCGAGAAGCTCACCTCCCTCGTGCCCGGACGATCCGAGGCCGCGAAACGCCAGCGGGCCCTGTCGACGCTGTCGGAAATGGTCGGGGCGGTCATTCTCGCCCGCGCTGCCGACGACCCCGCGCTTTCCAGCGAAATCCTCGAAGCCACCCTGGCGCATCTCGCGCCCGGCGGGGCCGCGGAGAAGCCCGCCGCCTGAGGTCGATCGGACCAGCCCGGCGCTGCCCGTCAGTCCATCATGCTGACATGCGCGGCAGCGACCTTCCAGCCGTCCTCAGTCCGGATCCAGGTCTGCATCTGGCGGCCGATGCGGTTGGGGAAATCGGGGCGGTGGAACAGCGTCGAGGCGATGGCGACGTTGTGGCCATAGGTCGTGATGACGGTTCGCGACAGCGTGCGCTCGAACGGCTTCTGCGCCGAGCGGAACTTCCGGACTTCCTCGATGCCATGCTGCACCTCGGCGACGCCGTAGCGGATGGTCTGGCGCGAATGCAGGAACATCGCGTCGAGCGTGTCGCCGTCATTTTCCAGCAACGCCTTCTCGTAAGCCTGGAAGATCGCGGTCACCTCGGCGACCAGCGCCGGATCGTCGACGACAAGGGGCTCAGCCATCGGCCATGGCTCCTGCGAAGGTCGCCTTCAGGGCTTCGAGCGGCGTCGACCAGCCGACAATGCCGCCCTGCGCGACGATCATCTCGATCGCGGCTGCCTTGAATTCCGGGAAATAGCTCTCGGTCGCATCCTCGATCAGCAGGCATTCATAGCCGCGATCGTTCGCCTCCCGCATCGAGGTCTGGACGCAGACTTCCGTCGTCACGCCCGCGAACACCAGCTGTCTGATTCCGCGAGCCGAAAGTGTCTCGTGCAGGCCGGTCGCCCAGAACATGCCTTTTCCCGGTTTATCGATGACGAGCTCGCCGGCAATGGGGGCGAGTTCCGGCAAGATCTGGTTGCCGGGTTCGCCGGCGATCAGGATCCGGCCCATCGCGCCTTCATCGCCGATCCGGAGGCCCGGCCTGCCGCGCAGCCGCTTGGCCGGCGGGCAATCGGAGAGGTCGGGCTTGTGTGCCTCGCGGGTGTGCACGACCAGCAGGCCGTTCGTGCGGAAGACATCGATCAGCGCCGCGACGGTCGGCACGATCGCGGTCAGCCGCGATACGTCATTGCCGAGCACGCCGCCGAAGCCGCCGGGCTCGATGAAATCGCGCTGCATGTCGATCACGACAAGCGCGGCTTTGGCCGGGTCGAGCGCAAAGTCATAGGGGCGGGCGGCGACGGAAAGCGCCATGCTCAGTGCCCCGCCATATGCTGGCCGATGGTGTTGCGGTCGGTGTCCTCGATCGCCGAGACATAGCCGATCGCCCCGCCCGACATCACGGCCACCCGGTCGGAAAGCTCGAGGATCTCGTCAAGGTCCTCGCTGACCAGCAGCACCGCCGCGCCGCGGTTGCGCTGCTCCATGATCTGGCTGCGGATTTCGGAGACCGAGGCGAAGTCGAGGCCGAAGCAGGGGTTGGCGACGATCAGCACGTCGACGTCTCCGGAAAGCTCGCGCGCCAACACGGCCCGCTGGACGTTGCCGCCGGACAGCGTCTCGATCGGCGCGTCGGCCGAGGTCGTCTTGACCCGGTAGCGGTCGATCAGTTCCTCGGCCTTACGGCGCATCGGGCCGGGCGACAGCCACCAGCCGAGGCTCGCCATCGGCGCCTTGTCGAAGGCGCGGAACGCCATGTTCTCGGCGACGCTCATGCGCGGCACGGTGGCGTTCTTCAGCGGCTCCTCCGGCAGGCCGAATACCTTGAAGCGGTCGAAATCGCCGCGCTTCGGCTCGAACGGCTTGCCGTGGATGAAGATGGCGCCATCCTTCAGCGGACGCTGCCCGGCCAGCGCCTCGACCAGCGCGCTCTGCCCGTTGCCGGAGACGCCGGCGATGCCGACGATCTCGCCCGCCTTCACCTTGAGATTGATCGCGTTGAGGACGGGCCGGCCTTCGCCATCCTCGGCGACGAGGCCGGCGAGTTCGAGCACGGCCGAGGTATCGTTGTGCTTGCGCCGTTCGGCGCGCTCGCGGATCTCCGTATCGCCGATCATCATCCGGCTCATCTCGGAGACGGTCGCGGTCTGGGCGTCGCCGGCGCCGGTCAGTCGGCCTCGGCGCAGCACAGTGAAGCTGTCGCAGAAGGCTTTCACCTCGCGGAACTTGTGGCTGATCATCAGCACGGTAACCTCGCCGCGCCGCGCCATGTCGCCGAGCAGGCCGAGCACTTCGTCGGCCTCGCCGGGGGTGAGCACGGACGTCGGTTCGTCGAGGATGACGAAGCGCTGTTCCAGATAGAGCAGCTTGAGGATTTCGAGCTTCTGCTTCTCGCCGGCCGAGAGCGAGGAGACCTGCTCGTTCAGCGGCACGCGGAACGGCATCCGTTCCATGAAGGCTTCCAGCCGCTGCTTCTCCGCCTTCCAGTCGATGATGGCCGGCGCGTCGGCGCGCGAGATGACGAGGTTTTCGGCCGCCGTCAGGCAGGGGACCAGCGTGAACTGCTGGTAGACCATGCCGATGCCCAGCGCCCGGGCGTCGCGCGGGCTGCGCACCTCGACCTCCTTGCCGTCGAGCAGCACGGAACCCTTCTCTGGCGTGTAGAAGCCCATGATGCATTTGACCAGTGTCGACTTGCCGGCGCCATTCTCGCCGAGCAGGGCGTGGAATGAGCCCGGCTTGACGTCGATCGACACGTCGTCGAGCGCGGTGAAGGCGCCGAAGGTCTTGGTCATGCCGATGGTCTGCAGCGACGGGGCGCGGAGCGGCAGGCTGTCGGGGGTCGGGCGGGCGGCGATGTTCATGTCAGCGCCTCCAGGAACTCGGCCGATGTCGCCACCGCGCCGAAGACGCCGCCCTGCATCTTGATCATGTCGATGGCGGCGAGGTGGTTTTCCACCTTGGTGGCCGCGCAGCAATCCGACAGCAGCAGACACTCATAGCCGCGATCATTGGCGTCGCGCATGGTGGTGTGGACGCAGACATCGGTGGTTACGCCGGTCAGGATGATGTTGCGGATGCGCTTGTTCTGCAGCACCAGATCGAGATCGGTGGCGATGAACGAGCCCTTGCCCGGCTTGTCGATGATCGCCTCGCCGGGCAAGGGCTGCAGTTCTGGGATGATTTCCCAGCCCGGCTCGCCGCGCACCAGGATGCGGCCACACGGCCCCTGGTCGCCGATGCCGGCGCCGATGCGCTGCGAGCGCCAGCGCTTGTTGGCCGGCAGGTCCGAGAGGTCGGGCTTGTGGCCCTCGCGGGTATGGAGGATCGGATAGCCCTTGGCGCGCATGGCGGCGAGCACCGCCTGGATCGGCCCGATCGGCGCGCGGGTCAGCGAGATATCGTAGCCCATCGAGTCGACATAGCCACCGGGCGCGCAGAAATCGGTCTGCATGTCGATGACGACAAGGCAGGTGTTGTGCGGCCCGAGATCGCCGTCGAACGGCCAGGGATAGGGGTCGGCGGCGACCGTGACGGCATCGGGCTTGAGGGCGGCGTCTATGCGTTCATCGACGAGTGTCATGGCAACCTCACGGGAAATTCGGGGATCACTTGACGATCGAGAGCTCGCCGGGCGCTTCGCGCGCAGCGCTCTTGGAACGGGCCGAAGCGATCATGATGAAGAGGGTCAGGATGTAGGGGGCCGCGTTGAAGAAGTAGTAGCCCTGGCTGACGCCGATCGATTGCAGCGAGGGGCCAAGCGCGCCGGCCGCGCCGAACAGCAGGGCCGCCAGCACGCAGCGGATCGGGTCCCAGCGCGCGAAGATCACCAGCGCCACGGCCATCAGGCCCTGGCCGGACGAGAGGCCCTCGTTCCAGCTGCCGGGATAGAACAGCGACAGGAAGGCGCCGCCGACGCCGGCTAGGAAGCCGCCGGCCGCCGTCGCCAGCAGGCGGACCAGATCGACCGAGACGCCCATGGCGCGGGCCGAGGCGGCGCTGTCTCCCGTCATGCGCAGGATCAGGCCCCAGCGCGTATTGGCGAAGGCCCAGCGCAGGAACAGCGCCAGCGCGATGCCGAGGAAGAACAGCGGGTTGACCTGCAGCGCCTGCGCCACCAGCGGATCGGACGACCAGCCGCCGAGCGGGATCGCCTCCAGGCGCGGCGCGGTCGGCTGGATGTAGGGCTTGCCGAAGAAGAAGGCGAGGCCGATGCCGAAGCTCATGAAGGCGATGCCGACGGCGATGTCGTTCACCTTGGGCAGCTTGCAGATGTAGCCATGCATGGCGCCGAGCACGAGGCCGGAACAGCCCGCCATCAGCACGCCGAGCCACGGACTGCCGGTGGTGTAGGAGCCGGCATAGGCAACCATGGCGCCCAGCACGAGATTGCCCTCGAGGCCGAGATTGATGCGGCCGGATTTCTCGGTCAGGCACTCGCCGAGCGCGACGAACATGAACGGGGTGGAGACGCGGATGGCGCCGCCCACCAGGGCGATGAAAACGATGAAGAGGTCGGCCTGGCTCATGACCGGTCTCCCGCGCGCTTCGGCTGCAGGAAGGGAATGCGGCCATAGAAGGTCTCGCTGACCAGCAGCACCACGAAGATCATGCCCTGCAGCACCAGCACGGTGGCGTCCGGCATCGCCATGCGCCGCTGCACCAGCCCGCCGGCGGCGGCGAGCGCGCCGAACAGGATGGCGACCGGCACGACGGCGAGCGGGTTCTGCCGGGCGAGAAAGGCGACGAGGATGCCGGTGAAGCCATAGCCCGCCACCAGCGAGGCATTGGCCTGGCCGTGGATGGCGGCGACCTCGAAGAAACCGGCGAGGCCCGCGCAGGCGCCCGCAATGGCGCAGCAGGCGACGACGAGGAAGCCGACGGGCAGGCCCTGTGCCTGCGCGGCGCGGACATTGCCGCCGGTCATGCGCGCGGCGAAGCCGAAGGTGGTGCGCGACATCAGCAGCCAGAGGATCGCGGCCAGCACGATGCCAGCGGCCAGACCCCAGTGCACGGACGTGCCCGGCATCGGGCCGATGCGATAGGCATCGCCGATCGGCATGGTCGAGGGCTTGTTGGCGGAAGCTGGATCGCGCAGCGCGCCCTCGACGAAGAAGTTCATGATCGCGATGGCGATGTAGGAGAGCAGCAGCGACGAGATCGTCTCGTTGACGCCGCGATAGTGCCGAAGCCAGCCCGCAAGCCCGATCCAGAAGGCGCCGACCAGCATGGCGGCGATGGCCATGATCGGCAGGCCGATCCAGGGCGTCCAGCCGCCGCGCACCAGAGGAATGGCGATGGCCGCCGCCGAGAAGCCGCCGAGCACCAGCGCGCCCTCCGCCCCGATCAGCGTCAGGCCGATGCGGGCCGGAATGGCGAAGGCGAGGCCGGTCAGGATCAGCGGCGCGGCGCGTTGCAGCGTGTTCTGGATCGAGAAGGACGAGCCGAAACCGCCGGTCCAGATCAGGTTGAAGAAGGTAACCGGCGACTTGCCGAGGAAGAGCAGGAAGATCGAGAACAGCGCCGCCGAGGCGACGAGCGCGCCGAGCGGGATGATCACCGCCTCGATCATGCGGATGGTGCGCGGGCTGAAGCCGCCGCGTTCGATCGAGGAAGAGGCGAGGACGGCGGTCATGGCCTGCCTCCTTCGCCCGGCAGTCTCGCGGCTCTGGCGTGCATCGTCCGGTTCCTTTTGCCTACGCGGTCGCGCGCTTGCGCTGCAGTGGACGGCGGCATGGCGCCGCCGCCGGGAGGAAGGTCAGGTAGTGGAGCCCTGGACGCCTTCGAGCAGGTAGTTCATGCCGTCGAGGACCGGGTCGTAATTGTCCATCGTGCCTTCGATGACGATCTTGCCGGTGTTGTCCTTGAGCGGGCCGACATAGATCGGCTTCTTGGCAATGAGCCCTGCGATCGCGGCGTCGGCGGCCTTGATCGCCTCGGGCGTCGCGCCCGCGCCATAGGCGGTGTTGCGCAGCATGTCGTTGTGGTACCCGCCGGCGATGAAGTTCGGCAGTTCGCTGCCCGCGGCGAGCGCATCGGCGTAGATCTTGTAGATCGTCTCCCACTTGTATTCGGCGCCGGTGATGAAGCCCTTGGGCGCCAGCGGCGCCTGGCTGGCATTGTGGCCGCAGCTCTTCACGCCGCGTGCCTCGGCCGTCTCGATGACCACCTTGGGGCCGTCGACATGGCAGGTGATGACATCGCAACCGGCGTCGATCAGCGCGTTGGAAGCCTCGGCCTCGCGCACCGGCAGCGACCACTCGCCGGTGAAGATCACCTGAACCGTGGCGTTCGGATTGACGCTGCGGGCGCCGAGCAGGACCGAATTGACGTTGGAGAGCACCGAGGGGATCGGCTTGGCGGCGACGAAGCCGATCTTGCCTGTCTTCGACGACAGTCCGGCGGCGACGCCGTTCACGTAGTGCGCCTGGTTCAGGTAGCAGAAATAGCTGCCCGCATTCTTCGGGTCGCCTTCCTTCCAGAGCGGCGCGGCATGGCGGAACTGGACGGCCGGATACTTCTTGGCGGCCTCGACGACGAAGGGCGAGTAATAGCCGAACGAGGTGGCGAGGATCAGGTTGGCCTGGTCGAGGTTGATCATCGATTCCATCGACTGGGTCACGGCATCGGTTTCCGGCACCTTCTCCTCTTCGATCACCGTGACGCCCGGCACCTGCTTCAGGATGTCCATGGCGACGGCATGGGCCTGGTTCCAGCCGAAATCATCGCGCGGGCCGACATAGACGGCGCCGATGACGATCGGGTTGGCGGCGCGGGCCACGCCGAAGGGCAGGGCGGCCAGGGCGGCACCGGCGGCGCCGGCCTTGAGAAGCGAACGTCTCGTCAGGGACGATGTGAACATGCGAGGCTCCGTGGCTAAGGTTGCGTGTCCGGCGCGCCCCCAGCGGCAGCCGGTCTGTCTTCCAGGTAGAGGCAAGGCACATGCCATTCCCGTGTCGGGCGAAGGCTTGCTGGTAACGTCCTGTTAACCCTGTGTTCTCGTGGCAGCCGTCCGGAGACCGCTCTCTGCCTGCCCATGCGGCATGCCTCGAAAGCGGGCACCCATCTCGGGGTATGGAGTGGGATGAAGCGCGCCAGACGCGTCATGCGACCACCTCGGGCGCTGCCTTGGACGCTCCGGCGGCGAGCCATGCTCGCCAGCCGCCGAAGCTGGTGATGTCGGTGGCGCCGGCCAGTCCCTGCGTCTCGCACAGGAAGCCCTTCACCGTGCTGCCATCGGCGAGCTTGACGGTGCCGAGGCCGAGCGGGGCGGGGATGCCGGCCAGGAAGTCGCCGACGGCGATCCGTGGCAGCGCCCAGACCTCGAGCGCGATCGACTGGCCGCTTGCCGCGTGACGGACCATGCCGGGGCGTGCCGGCGGCCCGCCGGCGAGCGCATAGAGCCCGTATTCCGGCGCCGTCAGGGTGGCGCGCAGGAAGCGTCCGCCCAGCGAGGTCAGCTGGTGGTTGAGCGGCAGCCCGGACATATGCGCGCCGCAGACCGCGATCGCGATCTCATGGGGGGCGGGCAGGACGGCATCGGGCAGGGCATTGGCCGGGCGAGGCCAGGCGGTCGCGCCCATTGGCCCCGCTTCGAGGCCGGCCGCGATCCCGGCACAGAGCGCGTCGCGGCCCTGGGTGGCGAGCAGCGTCACGCTGCCCGGCCGGCCATCGGCGCGCGGTCCGGTCGGCACGGCGATGCCGCAGAGATCCAGCAGATTGGCGAAATTGGTGTAGGTGCCGAGCCGCGAATTCGGGCCGATCGGATCGGCCGCGATCTCGTCGAGCGCGACGAAAGTGGGAATGGTCGGCACGCAAAGCGCGTCGATACCGGCGAGCAGTTTCCGGCAGACTGCCTCGCGCTCCCTAAGCCGGTACAGGCCGCGAAACGCATCGACGGCGGTAAGATCGAGGCCGGGTTCGAGGATGGCGCGCGTGGTCGGATGCAGGGTTTCCGGCTTTTCAGTCAGCCGGTCGCCGACGGCGGCGACCCGTTCGGCCAGCCACGCGCCCTCATAGAGCATGCGGGCCACGGCGAAGAAGGGTTCGAGGTCGATCTCCACGAGAGTCGCGCCTTGGTCAGCCAGTCTCGCAGTGGTGGCGCGGAAATCCTCGGCCTGAAGGGCGTCGCCGAAGGTGACCAGGCTGGCCGCGTTCGGCACGCCGATGCGGAGCGAAGGTGGCGGCGCGGTCAGGGCGGGAACCGCAACCGGGCGCGAATAGGCGTCCGCCTCGTCCGGTGCCGCGGCGGCCTCGAACACCGTCCAGGCCTCGGCAACCGTGGTGGCGAAGATCGAGATGGTGTCGAGCGTGCGGCAGGCCGGTACGACGCCCGAGGCGGAAAGCGCGCCCAGCGTCGGCTTCAGGCCGACGATCGCATTCAGCGCCGCCGGCACGCGGCCCGAGCCGGCCGTGTCGGTGCCGAGCGCGAAGCCCACGACCCCATGCGCCACCGCGACCGCGGAGCCCGAGGAAGACCCACCCGGCACAATCGCCGGGTCGATGGCGTTCTTCGGCACGGGATAGGGCGTGCGCACGCCGACCAGGCCGGTGGCGAACTGGTCGAGGTTGGTCTTGCCGAGGCAGATGGCGCCGGCGGCGCGCAGCCGCGCCACGACGAAGGCGTCGGCTCCGGGCTGATAGGCGAAATCAGGGCAGGCGGCGGTGGTCGGCATACCGGCGACATCGATATTGTCCTTTACCGCGAAGGGGATGCCCCAGAGCGGGCGTCCGTCCGGCGCGCCCAGCGACTGGGCCTCGGCCAGCGCCTGCTCGCGCGCGTGGTGGATAAAAATGCCCGCGTCGCCCACGGCATCGAGCCGGCGGAAGGCTTCGGCGACAACCGCTTCGGGCTGCAAGCCGGCCTTGTAGGCGGCGTGCAGGGCGTCGACGGTGAAGGGCAGTTTCGAAAGGGTCATGGATCGCTCGGCGGCAGAACTCAGCCCCGGCAAGGTGCAGCCTTTTTGTGTTCTCCAAAAATGCTATGATTTCAGCGATGCGGTGCAAAAAATGCACCGGGCTCCGGAGAGCGACGCGATGCGCCACTTGCAGACATTCCTGATGATCGAGGCGGTGGCGCGCGCCGGCTCGATGCGCAAGGCGGCCGAGGACATGAACATCACGGCCTCGGCGCTGGTCCGCCGCATCAACCGCCTCGAGGACGAGTTCGGCGCCGAGCTGTTCGAGCGGTTGCCCGGCGGCGTGCGGCTCAATTCGGCCGGCGAATTGCTGCTGCATCATTATCGCGCCACGCGGTCGGACCTGCTGCGCGTGCAGGGGCAGGTCGCCGATCTATCCGGCGAGCGGCGCGGCCATGTCTCGATCGCCTGCTCGCAGGCGCTGCTGCCCTATTTCCTGCCGCAGGAGATCGCCCGCTATCGCGCCGATCATCCAGGCGTCACCTTCTCGGTGCATGTGCGCGACCGCGCCCAGGCCGAGCAGGACCTGGCCAGCTATTCAAGCGACCTCGCGCTGGTGTTCGAGCCGGTCTATCTCGTCGATTTCGAGGTGCTGCACGTCATCCCGCAGCCTGTTCACGTCGTCATGCGCGCCGATCATCCGCTGGCGGCGAAGAGCGAGATCCGGCTGCGCGAATGTCTCGATGTGCCGCACATCGCGCCGAGCACGAAGTTCGGCGTTCGCCATCTGCTCGATTTCGCGGCCCGGCGCGGATCGCGGCGCGTCTCCCCGGTGGTGGAGACGGAGAGCTTCGACATGATCCGCCATTATGTCCGGCACGAGAACGTCATCGGGTTCCAGATCGGCATCGGCCTGCGCGATCCCGGCGACGGTTCGCTGGTGTTCCGGCCGATCGCCGAGCGGGACCTGCCGGCCGGCAACCTGATCCTCGGCCAGATGCGCGGCCGCGCGCTGCCGGTGGCATCCGCCCGCTTCGCGGTTCAACTGGCCACCAGTCTCAAGGATTATGCGGCGGCGGGACGGTATTAGCCGGCGGCCCGTTCTGCCATGGGCCTACGCCGTCTGGTTGGACAGGTGGCGGTAGCCGCCGTGCCAGTAGAGCAAAGGCTGGGCTTCCGCCCGCGTCGTGATCGCGCGGACCGAGCCGATCAGGATCGAGTGCGAATGCCGCTCGATCGCCTCTTCCAGTTCGCAATCGAGCACGGTCAGCGCACCGACCAGGCCGAGGCTGCCGCTGGCGAGCGTCTCCCACGCGGCGCCCTCATAGCGGTCGGCGCCCTTGACGCCGCCCCGGCCGGCGAAATTGTCGGCTACGGCCTGCTGGTCGTCGGCCAGCACGTTCACGCAAAAGCGGCGATAGCGCTGCAGGATCGGCCAGGAGGACGAGGCACGGTTAAGCGAGACGAGGATCGAGGGATGATCCGCCGAGAGGGAGGACACCGAGGTTGCGGTGAACCCGGTCCGATCGCGGCCCTGTCCAAGCGTGACGACGCTGACGGCTCCTGCCAGAAACCGCATCGAGTGCTTGAAGTCCGCGCTTTCGACGGGAGGCTGCTCGGGGATCAGCATGGGGTCATAGGCTGCGGCAAGCGACATGGTTTTCTCCGTGGGGGACGTCGTTCGAACGGTCGCGCGCCGGTTTTGGCGGGAGGCGGGGCAGGGCGATGCGATCGGAGGGGCAGGCGGCCTTCATGCCCCATTGCAGCACGGACGGCCGAGGCAAGACGAGGGCGGGCCAGTCCGGGATTGCCCCTTTGCGAGGACTTTCCTTGCTGAAAGGCGGGGAATGCGGGGAAGAAAAAACCGCCTGTCGACCGAGGCGACAAATGGGGTCTTC
The DNA here is from genome assembly GCF_040548815.1 of Kaistia defluvii. NCBI lineage: Bacteria > Pseudomonadati > Pseudomonadota > Alphaproteobacteria > Hyphomicrobiales > Kaistiaceae > Kaistia > Kaistia defluvii. The sequence goes on from NZ_JBEPSM010000002.1 coordinate 660,032, forward strand.
TCCGGCGTGAGCGGCGGGTGGTGCCCGCCGCCGATTCCAGGGCTTGGCTGCAGCGGGCGGGCAGGCGCCGACGCTTTCAGGCGAAGACGTCCATCACCAGGCCATGCACGCGGCGGAAGGCGGCACGGGCACCCTCGATCATGCGCGCTTCCTCGGCCTCGTCGAGATCGAGCGCGTCGAGCGCCGCGGTGAACGTCTTCCAGTGCAGGCCGCGGCCTTCCGGCGCGCCTGCCAGATGGCGGGCTCCGAATTCTTCCGAAAGGCCAAGCTTGGCGGCCTGCTTGATCAGGAAGGCGGCACCGAGATTGGACCCTTCGGCGACATAGAGCCAGCCCAGCGCGGTCGGGATGTCGGGATTGCCGTCAAAGGCGGGGGACGTCGCGGCGGCGGGAGCCGTCACGGCGAGATCGCCAAGGTCCTGCTCGATGTCGTCAAAGCGCCGCCGGCCGGCCAGGTCGGGCAGCAGGCGATCCAGCGCCGGGTTGAAGTAGAGAGCGTCGATATCGCGGTGGAACTGGTGCTGCACCTTGAGGAACAGCGCATAGCGCTCGCGGCTCTCGAACGGCCGTCCGGCCATGATCGACTGGTCGAGCCGGCTATGGGTCTCGGTCGTCTCGGCCTTCAGCAGCTTGGCGCGCCCGGTATCGAGCGGCTTTGCCCGTTCCATCGTCTCGCTCATGCGGAGTCTTTCCATGAAAGTTGACTTTTGCCCCTTGGTATAGCTCCGGGCGCGGCTGTCAAGCTGACCCGAGGGACGCTGCCGGGACAGAGGCTTTTCGGAGGAAGGGCCGGTCGGCGCGGGCCGCTGGAGCCCCGGATGGGCCATTTGGGGCCATTGGGCCAGATTGTCACAAACCGGTCAGACCAAATTGCAGGCAGTCTGGCCCGCAGGCGGCATCAGGGGCGGGCGGATCGTCGCGAGGTTAAGCGGTATCATGAAGAGCCGCCAACCTATAGCGATGTATAGATTCCCAATGTATTGCCCGGATCTCCTGTTATCTCGGAGTGAAAATTCCAGTCCGGGGATCTACGGCGACCGCAACCGTTCACCGATGCGATGTAGGCATGCAAAATATCTGTAAATATAGTCTGGTGGCGACATTATGGACAAATGTTTTCGTCGCTGATCCGCAGAATCCGCCGTGATTATCTTGCGGAGTTTCGCTGGATTATCGGCAATTTGCCGTCTTTTTAATCCTGATCGAGTCTTGTGCATAAAGCGCTGAAAATTTGTCGTTGTCGATGGGCGCCCGCATCGGGAGGATGCTCTCACACCTGCATTGGTCAGACCAGTCGTGCGGTGCCACTCCCATCTCAAGGAGACGAACGTGCAGACTTTCCCTCATACCTCCAGCGGCATGACGAGACGTCTGCCGGAAGGCAAGGGCGCCGCGCGGTCCCTGTGGCTGCGCAAGGCGCCGCTCAAGGGCATCTTCGCCGGCCTCGTCGGCGCCTTCATGGCGACGACCGTGCTGGGCACCGTCGGCGCCTTCGCGCAGGACGCCAAGACCACGCTCGTCGTGGCCGCGCCGCGCACGCCGGAATCGCTCGACCAGGAATACCCGCCGACCGAAGCCGGCCATGAAGTGCGCCGCAACGTGTTCGAGCGCCTGCTGACCTACAAGCAGAAGAAGGGCGACGACGGCATCTTCTATGAAGATTTCGGCGCGATCGACGGCGCGCTCGCCGAAAAATGGGAAGTCTCGGACGATCGCAAGTCGATCACCTTCCACCTGCGCAAGGGCGTCAAGTCGGCGCTCGGCAACGAGCTCAACGCCGATACGGTGATGTGGTCGTTCCTGCGCGGCTGGAACATGAAGTCCAATTTCCATTGGTACATGACTCAGATCTTCAAGATCGAGGATTTCGACACCGCGTTCCAGAAGGTCGATGACTACACCGTCAAGGTCACGCTGCCCAACGCCTCGCCGCTGATCGAGCGCATCTGGATCAACAGCGATCTCGGCATTCTCGACTCGGTCGAGGTCAAGAAGCACCTGACCGACGCCGATCCCTGGGCCGCTTCCTGGCTCGCCACCAACACCGCTGCCTTCGGCCCGTATTTCATCAGCAAGTACAAGCCCGGCCAGGAAGTCGTCTACGACGCCAACCCGAATTACTTCCGCGGCGAGCCGAAGCTGAAGCGCGTCATCCTGCGCGAGATGCCCACCTCGGCCAACCGCGTCGCCGCCATCCAGGCCGGCTCGGTCGACGTCGCCGAATATCTGCTGCCGCGCGAACTGGCGCTGCTCGAGAAGGCGCCCGGCGTCGAAGTGCACAAGGTGTTCGGCAACTTCATCCACCGCGTCGAGATGAACAATGCCAAGCCGCCCTTCGACAACGTCAAGGTCCGCCAGGCGCTGAATTACCTGGTGCCGCGCGACGAGATCCTGAAGAGCGTCTATTTCAACACCGCGCGCTTCACCAAGAGCCCGATCTCGGAAATCTATCCGGGCTTCTCCGACGAGTTCTTCGCCTATTCGAACGATCCGGCCAAGGCCAAGGCGCTGCTTGCTGAAGCCGGCTTCCCGGAAGGCTTCAAGACCCAGCTCGCCTACCGCACCGGCGACCAGCTTGAAGAGGAAATGGCCGTCATCCTGAAGTCCGCCTTCGCCAAGGCCGGCGTCGATGTCGAACTGCTGAAGCTGCCGGCCTCGACCCTGGTCGAGCGCTACACCAAGGGCGAAGTGCCGATGTACTTCTTCCGCGACATGGCGATCGTTCCCGATGCCGCCTATGTCGCCAATCTCTGGCTGAACAGCGCCTCGGCGATCAACTACTCCAAGTTCAAGAGCGACGAGGTCGATCAACTGATCGACAGCGGCCTCAAGAGCACGGATGAGCCGAAGCGCCTCGTCGACATGAAGCGCGTGCAGCAGATCACCATGGAGCAGGCCCCCTGGGTCTTCCTGATGAACCCCGGCTACCAGCTCGCCACGCGGGCCAACGTCAAGGGCTACTCCTGGTACACGCCGAACGGCAACGCCTTCTTCGACCTCTCGAAAGAATAGCGAACAGCGCGGCCTCGCCCCCCGGCGGGGCCGCATCTCCTTCTCCGGTTGCGAAGACAGGAAAGATCCGATGACCGTGGCTGTTGCCAATCTGGGCGTCTACTGGCGGGCGATACCCCGCCCGTTGCGCATCATCACCAGCCGGCTCCTGATGCTGGTGCCGCAGATGTTCGGCGTCATGATGGTGACGTTCCTGCTGGTGCGCATGCTGCCCGGCGATCCGGCGCTGCTGCTGCTTGGCAACATGGCCACGCCCGACACGATCGCGGCCTTCCGCGAGAAGCTGGGCCTCAATCTCAGCCTGTGGGAACAGTTCGTCCATTATGTCGGCAATGCGCTGCATGGCGATCTCGGCGTTTCGATCTTCACCTCGAACCCGGTCGTGACCGATCTGCTGGAGCGCGCGCCAGCGACGCTCGAGCTGATCACCTATGCGATGCTGCTGACGATCCTGATCGGCGTGACGTTGGCGATCATCTCCGTCGTCAGGGCCGGCGGCGTCGTCGACATTGGCAGCCGCGTCTACGGCCTCGCCGCCGGCGCCATTCCCGATTTCTGGGTCGGCCTGCTGCTGATCTATTTCTTCTTCTACATTCTCGGCTGGGCGCCGGCCCCCTTCGGCCGGATCGACACCTTCGTGTCGCCGCCGGATACGGTGACGGGCTTCTACACCATCGACAGCCTGATCGCCGGCGATCTCAACGCCTTCGTCTCCTCGCTCGGACGGCTGACGCTCCCCGTCCTCACGCTCGCCATCGTCAATGCCGGCGCGCTGATGAAGATGACCAAGACGACCTTCGCCGACATCTATCGCAGCGACTTCATCCGCCACGCCCGCGCCTCCGGCCTCTCCGAAGGCACGATCCGCCGCATCGCGCTGCGCAACAGCCTGCCGCCGATCATCACCCTGGTCGGCTTCATGTTCGGCTTCCTGCTGGGCGCGGCCGTTCTCGTCGAGACGATCTTCGCCTGGGGCGGGCTCGGCCAGTACGCCGTGCAGTCGGTCGTCAACAGCGACTACCCGGCGCTGCAGGGCTTCGTCCTCGTCGCCGCCGCTTTCATCCTGATCGTCTACACGGTGGTGGACATCCTCTACGAACTCGCAGATCCGAGGATTCGCGTCTGATGACCCGCTTCATCCGCTACGTCTCCAAGCATCCGGGCGCGATGGTCGGGCTCACGCTCCTGGCCCTCCAGATCGCCTCGATCCTCTTCGCCCCCTGGCTGACCTTCTATTCGCCGGAGGAGGCCGATCCGCTGATGTCGCTGCAGCCCCCCTCGGCCGCGCACTGGTTCGGCACCGACGTCTCGGGCATGGATATCTATACCCGCATCGTCTACGCGACCCGCATCAACCTGCTGATCAGCATCGTCGCCGTCGCCTTCGCCTTCGTCGTCGGCGTGCCGATCGGGCTGCTGATCGGGTTCTACCGCAACTGGATGAGCGCGCTGGTCATGCGCGTGTTCGATTTCATCCAGTCCTTCCCGGTCTTCGTGCTCGGCATGGCGCTGGTATCGGTGATGGGGCAGGAGATCTGGAACGTCGCCATCGTGCTGGCGGTGCTGTTCATACCGATGTTCGCCCGGCTGATCCGCGCCGAGGTGCTGTCGCTGCGCGAGCGGCCCTATGTCAGCGCGGCGCGCTGCAGCGGCGCGACGGATGGCTCGATCATGTTCCGCCACATCCTGCCCAACGCTTTGACGCCGGCCATCGTCCAGGTCTCGATCAGCATCGGCCTCGCCATCCTGCTCACCGCCGGCCTCTCCTTCGTCGGCGCCGGCGTGCGCATGCCGACGCCGGAATGGGGCCTGATGGTCTCGACCGGCGCGCAGCAGATGATCCTCGGCGTCTGGTGGGTGGCGCTGTTCCCCGGCCTTGCCATCGTCATCTCGGTACTCAGCTTCGCGCTGCTCGGCGACATGGTGAAGGACCTTTCCGACCCGACCACGAGGGAACGCCTATGAGCGATCGCAACTCCACCGCTCTGCTCGAGGTAGACAATCTCTCGGTCGATTTCGGCGAGGGCACGCGCAAGGCGCTTTCGAACATTTCGTTCAGCCTCGGCCGCGACGAGATCCTCGGCATCGTCGGCGAGACCGGCGCCGGCAAGTCGCTGCTCGCCCGTAGCCTGCTGAACCTGCTGCCCGAGGGCGGCCGCTTCACCAGCGGCGACATCCGTCTCGAGGGCGAGACGGTGCTGGGTATCAGCGAAGCCGAGCAGCGCAAGATCCGCGGCGGCCGCATCGCGCTGATCGGCACCAATGCCAAGGCCTTGCTGTCGCCGGTCGAGACGGTCGGCGCGCAGATCGCCCGCGTGCTCCGCGCCCACCGCAATTGCAGCCAGAAGGAAGCCTGGAAGGCGGCCGTCGACCTGATGGTGCAGGTCGGCATCGTCAATCCGGAACGCCGCGCCAAGGCCTATCCGCACGAGCTTTCCGGCGGCATGGCGCAGCGCATCGTTATCGCCATGGCGATGGTGGCCGGCCCCGACGTGGTGCTCGCCGATGACGCGACGCTCGGCCTCGACGCCACGATCCAGGTCCAGGTGCTCGACCTCCTGGTCAAGCGCTGCCGCGAGCTGGGCGCCGGCGCCGTGCTGATCACCCACGATCTCGGCATCGTCGCGCATTATTGCGACCGCGTCGCGATCATGAAGGAGGGACGGATCGTCGAGCTGGAAGAGGTCGGCAAGTTCCTCGCCGCGCCGAAGGAGCCATACGGCCAGGCGCTGCTCGATGCCGCGCGCGTCCGCCCGACGCCGATGGTCGCCAAGGTCGAGGATCCCGCGCTCGAGAAGCAGCCCGAGACGCCGCTGCTCGACGTGCGCCGCCTGCTCAAGCTGTTCCCGATCGCCGGCACGCAGGACGTGGTGCGCGCGATCGACGACGTGTCCTTCTCGGTCAGGCGCGGCGAGACGCTGGCGCTGGTCGGCGAAAGCGGCTCCGGCAAGACCACGGTCGGGCAGTGCCTGGTGCGGTTGCTCGACAGCGATGGCGGCGGCATCACCTTCGACGGCGCCGACATCACGACCATGCCGGCGGCCGAGTTCCGCGCCATGCGCCGGCGCATCCAGATGGTGTTCCAGGAACCCTATGTCGCGCTCAACCCGCGCTGGCCGGTCAAGGCGCTGATCGCCGAACCGCTGCGCCTCGATCCGACGCTCGACCGCGCCGCGACCGACAAGCGGGTCCGTCAGCTGATCGATCTGGTGCAGCTTCCCGCTGGCATCGCCGAGGTCTATCCGCACCAGCTGACGGCCGGCGAGCAGAAGCGCGTCGGCATCGCCCGGGCGCTGGCGACCCGGCCGGATTTCGTCGTCTTCGACGAGCCGACCACGGCGCTCGATATCCGCGTCCGCGCCCAGATCATCGACCTGGTGCGCGACCTGCAGGCGGAGATGGGCATGTCGGCGCTGTTCATCACGCATGATCTCAATTCGGTTCGCTCGCTGGCGCATCGCGTCGCCGTTATGCGTTATGGCAAGATCGTCGAGGAGGGCGATACCGAGATGATCTTCTCTGCTGCGAAGGAAGACTACACCAAGGCGTTGCTGGCGGCCGAACTGCCGGTGGAACAGGGCACGGCGCAGCGCGACCGGGCCGAGACTCGACGTCTGGCAGGAGCCGCGGCATGAGCGACAAGGCAGTTCTCGTTACCGGCGCCGCCGGCCTGGTCGGCAATGTCGTGCGCCAGAAGCTGGAGAAGCAGGGGCGCGCCGTCGTCGCGATCGACCGCGTCGACCGCAGCGCGGACGGCCAGCCGATCATCCCCTGCGACGTCAACGACATCCACCGCCTGCATGCCGTCGTCACCGATCACGACGTCGACGCGATCATCCATTGCGGCGCCTATTCCGGCCCGATGGTGGCGCGCGACAATCCCTATTCCATGGTGCAGGTCAACATCGTCGGCACCGCCAACATGCTGGAACTGGCCCGCGTGCATAAGATGCGGCGCATGGTGTTCTGTTCCTCGACCAGCGCCTACGGCAACACGCCGGAGGGGCCGGTTCCCGAGGATGTCCCGCTCTATCCGACCACGGTCTATGGCGCGAGCAAGGCGGCGAGCGAGCAGCTGGTCTGGACCTATTTCCGCCAGTTCGGCGTCGATGCGGTGGCGCTGCGGCTTTCCTGGGTCTACGGACCCGGCCGCACGACGGACTGCATGATCCGCACGCTGATCGAGGATGCGCTTGCCCGGCGGCCGACGCGCGTGCCGTTCGGCGCCGATTTCCATCGCCAGTACATCCATGTCGACGACGCGGCCGGCGCGCTTCTGCTGGCGCTCGACGCCGCCGACCTGCCGCGCCGCATCTATACGGTGACGGGCGGCACCTATCATACGCTGCAGGAGATCGGCGACATCGTGAAGACGGTTCTTCCCGATGCCGACATCGAGATGCAGCCCGGCGCCGATCCGGTCGACGAGGTGCATCGGCGCTTCGATATCTCGGCCGTCGAGCGCGATCTCGGCTATGCGCCGAGCTTCGACCTCAAGGCCGGAATAAGGTCCTATGCCGACTGGATCGCCAGCCGGAAGCCGAATGCGGGAGCCCATTGATGAACGAATTTTCGCTTGCAGGCCGCAAGGCCCTCGTCACCGGCGGCAGCCGCGGCATTGGTGGCGAGACGGTCGAGCTCTTCGCCCGCTACGGCGCCGAAGTCGCCTTCTGCCACTATGGCGACGCGAAGAATGCCGAGGCGCTGGTCGCCCGGCTGGCCGGCGAGGGCTACACGGTCCATGCGATCGAGTGCAACGTCGCCGAGGAGGCCTCCGTCGACGCGATGGCCGCCTGGGCCAAGGAAAAGCTCGGCCAGGTCGACATCCTCGTCAACCTCGCCGGCATTGGCGGCGACAAGGCCTTTGTCGATATCTCGGTCGCCGATTGGGACCAGATGCTGGGCGTGCATCTGCGCGGCACCTTCCTGGTCACGCGCCATTTCTTCGGCGACATGCTGGCGCGCGGCTATGGCCGGGTAATCAACTGCGCCTCGCAGCTTGCTTATAAGGGCGCGCCGGGTCTGGCGCATTACTGCGCGGCCAAGGCCGGCCTCGTCGGTTTCACCCGCGCGCTGTCCTATGAGGGCGCGCCGCATGGCGTCACCGTCAACGCGATCGCGCCGGGCGCCACCGAAACCGCGCTGCTGAACGGCCTCAGCCAGGAATGGCGCGACATGAAGAAGGCCCAGCTGCCGATCGGCCGTTTCGGCAAGGTGTCCGAAATCGCCCCTACCATCCTGATGCTCGCCTCGGACGCCGGCGCCTACTATGTCGGCCAGACGCTGTCGCCGAATGGCGGCGACGTGATGGTCTGACGGCCGCCTTCAAGAAACGTCCGATCCGGAAGAGGGCTCCATGAGCGACTATGATCTCGTCATTCGCGGCGGCACCGTCGTCACCGCGTCCGATACGCTGCGCGCCGATGTCGGCATCCGCGACGGCCGCATCATCGCCGTCGCCGAAAAGCTCGACGACGCCGACCGCATCATCGACGCCACCGGCCTGCTGGTCATGCCGGGCGGCATCGACAGCCATGTCCACCTGGCGCAGCCGGCCTTTGGCGGCCCGGCCATGGCCGACGGCTTCGAGAGCGGCACGCGCTCGGCGATCGCAGGCGGCAACACGACGGTGATCCCGTTCGCGCTGCAGCCGCGCGGCGCATCGCTCCGGACCAGCGTCGTCGACTATCACAAGGAAGCCGACGGCAAGTCCTATTGCGACTATGGCTTCCACCTGATCATTTCCGACCCGAGTCCGAGCGTGCTCGGCCAGGAACTGCCCTCGCTGGTCGATGACGGCTACTCGTCGTTCAAGGTCTTCATGACCTATGACGACCTGGTGCTGAACGACCGGCAACTGCTCGAAGTGTTCGACTGCGCGCGCGGCTGCGGCGCGCTCGTCATGGTCCATTGCGAGGGCTATGACGCGATCCGTTTCATGACCGAGAAGCTCGAGGCGGCCGGCAAGAAGGCGCCCTACTATCACGGCGTGTCGCGGCCGCAATCGGTCGAGCGCGAGGCGACGCACCGCGCCATCAGCCATGCCGAGCTGACCGACGTCCCGATCATGGTCGTGCATGTTTCCGGCCGCGAGCCGATGGAGCAGATCCGCTGGGCCCAGCAGAAGGGCCTTAAGGTCTATGCCGAAACCTGCCCGCAATATGTCGCCCTCACCGCTGACGACATGAAGGGCCTCAACATGGACGAGAGCGGCGGCAAATATGTCTGCTCGCCGCCGCCGCGCGACCATGCCAGCTGGGACGCGATCTGGGAGGGAATCCGCGCCGGCGTGTTCCAGACCTTCTCGTCCGACCATTGCCCCTTCTTCTACGAAGGCGAGATGGGCAAGCTCAATCCCAAGGCGCGGACTTCGTTCCGCTGGGTGCCGAACGGCATTCCGGGCGTCGAGACGCGGCTGCAGATCCTCTACCAGAAGGGCGTCGTCGAGGGCCGCATCACGGTCAACGAGTTCGTCGCGCTGACCTCGACCAACCACGCCAAGATCTATGGCCTCTATCCGAAGAAGGGCTCGATCGCGCCCGGCTTCGACGCCGACATCGTGCTGTGGGATCCCAATCGCAAGGAGACGATCCGGCAGGAGCTGATGCATCACGGCGCCGACTACACGCCCTATGAAGGGCTGGAGGTCACCGGCTGGCCGGTCATGACCGTGCTGCGCGGCAAGGTCGTGATGCAGGATGGCGAGATCGTCGGCGAGCCTGGCGATGGCGGCTTCCTCAAGCGCTCGCTTTCGCCCTACGCTGTGCCGAACGGCGCAGCCGCCCTGTAACGAACGGATATTTCATGACGCAGCCCATCGCCATCATCACCGGCGCCGGTATCGGCATCGGCCGGGCCACCGCCTTCACCTTCGCCCGCGCCGGCTATCATGTCGTGGTCACCGACGTCCTCGAGGCCGAAGGCAACGCCGTCGCCGAGGGCATCCGCGCCGAGGGCGGCAGCGCAGAGTTCCAGTTTCTCGACGTCACCTCGACCGAGCGCACCGATGCGCTGGTCGCCGATGTCGAGGCACGCTTCGGCCAGATCGACGCGATCATTGCCAATGCCGGCATCGCCAAGAAAGTGCCGCTCGCCGACCTCACCGACGACCAGTGGGACCGCACGCTCGACGTCGACCTGAAGGGCGTGCTGCGCATCATCCGCGCCGCGGCCCCCGGCATGCGCCGCCGCAAGTCCGGCGCCATCGTCGCGCTGTCCTCGATCATGGGCGTCGCCTATGGCTGGGACGAGCATGTCCACTATTCCGCCGCCAAGTCCGGCGTGGTCGGCCTGGTGCGCGGGCTTGGCGTCGAGCTCGCCCCGGACGGCGTCCGCGTCAACGGCATCGCGCCCGGCTATATCCGCACCGCCCAGGCGCTTTCGAAGGAGCATTCGCTCGGCCCCGAGGGGCTGGAGCAGGCGGCGTCCTTCATCCCGATGGGCCGCGTCGGCGAGCCGGAAGACATTGCCGATGTCATCCTCTTCCTCGCCTCGCCTGGCTCGCGCTATATCACCGGCCAGGTCATCGTCGTCGACGGCGGCCTGCTCGTCGGCCGCTACTGAAAATCCGGTCGCCGATCGTCGGTCGCCGGTCGCCCTGGCGGCGGTCGGCGTCCTTCCTATTCCCTGCAGGATCCGTCCGGAATGCCCCGTTCCGGGATCCTTTTCGCGCCTCGCGCGAATGGAGTTGGTTTCCATGTCCCAGATCTCCCTGATCACGACCGGCGGCACCATCGCCTCCCGGCTCGCCGCCGACGGCCGCGATGTCGTCGCCAGTGTTTCCGGCGCCGACCTGCGTGAAACGCTGCAGGATACGCTGGAAGGGATCGGGCTCACGATCGACGAATTCTGCAATGTCGGCAGTTACGCGATCGACCTGCCGCTCGCCTTCGACCTGGCGAAGCGGATCGCGGAGCATCTTGCCGATCCCACCTGCGACGGCGTCGTCGTCACCCATGGCACCGACACGATGGAGGAGAGCGCCTGGATGGCCGATCTCCTCGTCGCGAGCGACAAGCCCGTCGTCTTCACCGGCGCGCAGCGAAGCGCCGACGAGCCCGATACGGACGGCCCGCGCAACATCGCCGCGGCGATCCGCATCGCCGCTAGCCCGGCCGCGCGCGGTCTTGGCGTCGTGATCGCCTTCGAGCAGGATTTCCACGCCGCCCGCGACGTCACCAAGACCCACACTTCGCGCGTCGACACCTTCCGCTCCGGCGAGCATGGCAAGCTGGGCGAGGTCGACGGCGAGCGCGTCCTCGTCCAGCGCAAGCCGTTGCTGCGCAAGGCCTATTCGGCCGAGCGGGTCGAGACGGATGTCGAGCTGATCAAGATGGTGATGGGCGCCTCCGACCGCGCCATCCGCTTTGCGGCATCGAGCGGCGCCAAGGCGATCGTGCTGGAAGGATTCGGCCGCGGTAACGCCACGCCGGCCGTTACACGAGCCGTCGAGGAACTGGCCGAAACCGGCATCCCCGTCATCGTCACGTCGCGCTGCCCGGAAGGCCGCGTCAAGCCGATCTACGGCAATGGCGGCGGCAAGGATCTGGAGCGCGCCGGGGTGATCTTTGCCGGCGACCTGACCGGCATCAAGGCGCGCATCCTCGCCTCGGTGCTGCTTGGCCTGGGGCTGGACCGGGAGGAGATCCGCGCGGAGTTTGAACTGCTGGGCGGGTAGGGGGCAGTCGTCGCCCCGGCGGAGGCCGGGGCCCATAGACACCGGCGCCGGCAATATGGGTTCAGCCTGGCGGCCATGGGCCAGCGTGTCTGGATCCCGGCCTCCGCCGGGATGACGACCGCGTCAGCTTTACGTGCGAAGCTCGACTCCGGCAGTCCTGCAGCCTCCAATGCCCAACATCCTGAGGCGCTTCGCGTAGCGAAGCCTCGAAGGACGCAAGGCCGATGGACCGATGGGCAGACGTCGTGCGTGCTTCGAGACGGCCCTTCGGGCCTCCTCAGCATGTTGAGATGGGCGCTTCGTGACCCCTCACGCGCTCTTCGCCAGCCCGGCCGCCAGCGGCGCCAAGCCGTTGAAGGCGCGGAAGGAGCGCTCGACCAGGGCCGGGTCGAGCCCCCTGGCGATCACCACGAGATGCGTGCCGATGACGCCGTCCGGCCAGCGGTCGAGATGCATCGGCTTGTGGATCAGGTGCTGCACGCCCTGGATCACGACCGGGCTGTCATTGCCCTCGATGTCGAGCAGGCCCTTCAGCCGCAAGATCTCGCCGCCATGCCGGTTGAGCAGCATCGACAGCCAGAGGCCGAAGCGCGCCCAGTTGAGCGGCGCGTCACCCGTCAGCACAAAGGCGCGGATGTCGCCGTGCCGGTTGATGTCGTGATCATGCGCAGGGTGGGCGTGGCCATGATGATGGTGGCCGTGATGGTCTTGCGTGTGCGTCTCAGCCTTCAGCCAGAGGGCTACCTCCGCTCCACGCGCGGAAATGTCGTGGATGTCGCGCACGAACAGCGCCTCGTCCGGCTGCATGACTTCCGAGAGTTCGATGATTTCCGCCGCGGGGTTCAACGTTTCGAGCCGGGCGCGCAGCCGGGCCGTGTCGTCGGCCGGCGCGATGTCGCCCTTCGATACGATGATCCGGTCGGCGACCGCGACCTGGCGCTGCGATTCCGGGAAGGCGTCGAGGTTGCTCAGGCCGTTCGGCACGTCGACCACGGTGACGATGTTGCCGACGCGAAAATGGTGCCGCAGCATCGGGTCGGCGGAGAGCGTGGCCACGATCGGCGCGGGGTCGGCAATGCCAGTGGTCTCGATCGCGATGCGGGAAAAGCGCGGGATCTCGCCGCTGCGGCTGCGCTCGAACAGCGACAGCAGCGCGGTCTTCAGATCGGTGCGGATGTTGCAGCAGATGCAGCCGCTCTTCAGAAGCACGATGTCGTCATCGATCGCCTCGACGAGGAGATGGTCGAGCCCGACCTCGCCGAACTCGTTGATGATGACCGCCGTGCCGGAAAGCGAGGGGAGGGCGAGCAGGCGCTTCAGCAGCGACGTCTTGCCGGCGCCGAGAAAGCCGGTCAGCACATTGGCGGTGATCCGGTCGTCGCTTTCGTCCGGGGCGGTCATCAGGAAATTCCCTCCATCCGGTCGAGGGCGGCCGGGTCGAGCGGGTCGAAGGTCCGGCCGGTGAGCCTTTCCGCTTCCGGCCAGATGGCGCCGAAATGGTCGATGATCGCGGTCTTGCCGTTGCGGGCGCGCAGCGTGAAGCGGCCGGCCCATTCGTCCAGCGTCAGGCCGTAGGGCTTCAGGATCTGGTTGGCGATGCGGGCGCGCGCCTGCCGCTCGGCCGCCGGCGTCAGCCCGGTCGCCGTCGCCGCGCTGCCGCCGGTCCAGTGGTCGCTGCCGCCAAAGGCGCCGCACAATCCGCACATCGTCTGTTCCTTCCGGCCGTGGCCGCTGGAGGGGCGCGGCGGCGATCCGCAGACCGCCGCCGCGCCGATTGTCGTTCGATCAGGACTGCGGCCGCGCCGTGCCACTCTTCGGGAAGCGCTTGGCAAAGTCCTCGGCAATGGTTTCCATCGTCACGAACTTCACGCCCTCAAAACCCTTCATGTATTCGAACAGCCGCTCATGCATCTTCAGAACATGCGGCTTGCCCGAGACGTCGGGATGGATGGTCAGCGGGAAGACGGCGTAATCGTAATTCTCGTAGACCCAGTCGAACTGGTCCTTCCACATCTGCTCGATATCGCGCGGATTGACGAAGCCGTGGCTGTTCGGCGAGGCCTTGATGAACATCATCGGCGGCAGGTCGTCGAGATACCAGGAAGCCGGGATCTCGATCAGGTCGGTCTCTTCGCCCTGGACATAGGGCTTCATCCAGGTCGAGGGATGCTTCGAGTAGTCGATCTTGGTCCATTCGTCGCCGACCGTCACATAATAGGGGTGATGGTCGTTGTGCATCAGCGAGTGATCGTACTTGATGCCCTTCTGCTTCAGGAGCTCGTTGGTCTTAGAGCCGAACTCCCACCACGGCGCGACGTAGCCGCGCGGCGGCTTGCCGGAGAGCTTGGTAATCAGCTCGACGCATTTGTCGAAGATCGCCTCTTCCTGCTCGGGCGTCATGGCGATCGGATTTTCATGGCTGTAGCCATGCATGCCGATCTCGTGGCCGGCGTCGGCGACGGCCTTCATCTCGGTCCAGAAGCTCTCGATCGAGTGGCCGGGGATGAACCAGGTGGTCTGGATGCCCCACTTCTCGAACATCCGCAGCAGGCGGGCGCTGCCGACATGGCCGGCGAAAGCGCCGCGCGAGATGTCGCAAGGGCTATCCTCGCCGCCATAGGAGCCAAGCCAGCCGGCTACGGCGTCGACGTCGATCCCGTAGGATACGAAGATCTCTTTCGGCATGTCGTTCCTTTCCGCTTAACATCGGGGCGGCGTGCCGCCCGCTTTCAGACCAGTTCAACGATGGAGATGCCGACGCGGTGAGCCGTGCGGCTCAGATGGCGTCGCATATAATATCCCGCGCCCTCGGGATCGTTCATCACCAGCGCCTCGACCACGCGCTCGTGCTCGGCGACGGGATCCCAGAGCTTTTCGCGGGTGATCGGCAGCCGCGTGCTCTCGATCAGCACGCTGGCGTAGCTGTGATGGATGTCCGACAGCAGCCGGTTGCGCGAGAAGCGCATGATCATGGCGTGGAATTCAAAATCGACCTGCGCGAAGGCGTCGACGTCGAACAGCCGCGCCGCCGTGCGGAAGGCCTGCAGATTGTCCTTGAGCAGGCCGATTTCCGGCGCGGTCAGCGTCATCGCAGCCAGCTGCGCCGCCTGGCTCTCGGCGATGTAGCGCACCTGGTAGACCTCGGCCGGGCTGTAGCGGGCGGAGAAGCGCCACGACATGGCCGAGCCGGATTCCGCCACCGCATGGGGGTCGCGCACGAAGGTGCCGCGCCCGGGCTCGATCGAGACCAGCCCGACGGTCGCCAGGATCGAGAGGGCCTCGCGCAGCGTGGCGCGGCTGACATTGAGCTCGCGCGCCAGCTGGCGCTGCGCCACCAGCGCCTCGCCGGCGACCAGTTCGCCATCCTCGATCATCTTGCGCAGCTTGACGACCGCAAGTTGCGCCAAGCTGGCATTCGGGGTGGATGGGTCGCTGGAACCGCGTCCGGTCAGACCGGTGTCGATATCCTGGCTGTTGATGTCTGCCGTCATGCTTCCATTCGATCTTTCGGAGCGCGGTGGCGCTCGCTTGGGATCATGGCAGCTTGGAATTGGTCCGACCAGACTTTGATTTGTGCAATCGCACGATGCATCCGCCAGTCAAAAAGGCACGGGCATTCAAAGGCAGTTTCGATACAGTCGAGATATTTCTCGATATATCTTGATTTACGATATATCGAGATCTATATCGGCTTCATGAAACACAGACACACCCATGACGGCCACGGCCGTCCCTTCGCCGCCCATGAGGATTTCTCGGGGCATCACCGCTTTCACCCCCACTTCCATCCGCATTCGGATCACGGTCGTCGCGGCCCGCATGGCCGCGGCGGCGGGCGCCATGGCGGTGGCCGCCTGTTCGATTATGGTGAGCTGCGCCTTCTGCTTCTGGCGATGATCGCCGAGCGGCCGTGGCATGGCTACGAGCTGATCAAGGCGATCGAAGAGCGCTTCGGCGGCAGCTATACGCCCAGCCCCGGCGTGATCTATCCGACGCTCGCCTGGCTCGACGACATGGGCTATGCCGCGATTGAACCGGTCGAGGCCGGCCGCAAGCGCTATCGCATCACCGCCGAGGGCGAGGCCTTCCTCGCGGCCAATCGCGCCGCGGCGGATGAGCTGCTGGCCCGCGTCGGCCCGGTCGGCCGGGAAGGGAGCGAGGCGGTTCCCGCGCCGATGATCCGCGCCATGGAAAACCTCAAGCTCGCGCTGCGGCTTCGCATCCAGCGCGGCTCGATCGACGCCGCCGCCGCCGAAGCCATCGCCGCCGCCCTCGACGCGGCCGCCCAGACCGTGGAGCGCAGCTGATGACCGATACCAGCTCGAACCCGCAGACCGCCGTCGCCACCGTGGCGACGGAGCATGCGAGCCGCTACCTGCAGCAGCTCTGCAAGCATTTCGCGCACAAGCTTCCCGTCACCTTCGACGAGACGGCGGGGCAGATCGATTTCTCGATCGGCTCCTGCCGGCTGGTCGCGGCCGACGGCGTGCTGACCCTGACGCTGACCGCGCAGGACGGTAGTGAGATGCCGCAATTGCAGGATGTCGTGGTGCGCCACCTCCTGCGCTTCGCCTTTCGCGAGGAACTCGCCATCGACTGGCGTCCCGCCTGAATCGGCGCTAGTCCGCCTCGAATTCGCGGCGTGCGGCGCGGACGCTGGCGACGATGTGGCGTTGCACCTCGGCGACCCGGCGCAGCCGGTGCGTGTCGGGGTGCGATATCAGCCAGTAATTGCGGGTGAAGCGGATCTCCGGCAGCAGGCGCTTCAGCTCCGGGAAGCGCTGCGCGGCATAATCGTGCATGATGCCGATGCCGTGGCCGGCGCGCACCGCCTCCATCTGCCCCATCACGCTGCCGCATTCGAACCGGCGATGCATCAGCTGGCCGAGCCGGTCGGCATAGTCGAGCGCGCGGCTATAGACGAAATCCTCGACATGCGTGACGAACAGCCGGCCGGCGAGATCGGCCTCCTGTTCGATCGGCCCCGTCTTGGCCAGGTAGCGCTCCGAGGCGTAGACGCT
The DNA here is from genome assembly GCF_040548815.1 of Kaistia defluvii. Lineage (NCBI taxonomy): Bacteria > Pseudomonadati > Pseudomonadota > Alphaproteobacteria > Hyphomicrobiales > Kaistiaceae > Kaistia > Kaistia defluvii. The sequence continues at coordinate 676,741 of NZ_JBEPSM010000002.1, forward strand.
GAGCGTGTAGTCGGTCAGCTTCTGCACCAGCATGCGCCCTTGCTTGGGCCGGTCGAGCGTGATGACGATGTCGGCCTCGCGGCGGGACAGCGAGAAGGTTCGGGGCAGCGGCACCAGCTGGATCACGAGGTCGGGATAACGCGCCGCCATGCCGCCCAGCGCCCCGGCGAGGAAGTAATTGCCGAGCCCGTCCGGCGCGCCGACGCGGACCGCGCCGCTGATCGCCTCCGCCGTGCCGGAAAGCTCGGCCTCGAGCTGCAGGAATTCGGATTCGACCCGTTCCGCCGTTGCAAGCAGCGCCTCGCCGGCCGGCGTCAGGACGCATCCATTGGTCTGCCTCTCGACCAGCTTGGTCGAAAGCTCTTCCTCCAGTGCCGTCAACTGGCGGCCGACCGTCGCGTGGTTGAGGCCAAGCCGCTTGGCGGCGCCGGCCAGCTGGCCGGTACGCGCGACGGCGAGGAAGATGCGAATGCGATCCCAATCCATATCAGGACTATAATTTCCGCACATCGGAACTGCAATCGTCGCGATTGCTGTGCAAATCTGCGAGGTCCATAAGCCCGGCATCGTAACCGGCTCGTGGAGGGCGACATGCCGAACCTGATCTCCCATTTCATCGCCGGCGGCCTCGTCGCCGGGCGCAGCGGCCGCACGGCCCCCGTCTATAATCCGGCGACCGGCGAGCAGACGGGCCTGGTGCCGCTCGCCTCGGCGGACGAGGTGCGCGAGGCGGTCGCCGCGGCGCGCAAGGCGCTGCCCGGCTGGGTCGCGACCACGCCGCTTCGCCGCGCGCGCATCCTCAACAAGTTCCTGCGCATCCTCGAAGACCGCACCGACGAACTCGCGGCTGTCATCACCGCCGAGCATGGCAAGGTGCTGTCCGACGCCAAGGGCGAGATCCAGCGCGGCATGGAGGTGGTCGAGTTCGCGACCTCGGCGCCGCAGCTGCTGAAGGGCGAGGTCACCGAGAATGTCGGCACCCGCGTCGATAGCCATTCGCTGCGCCAGCCGCTCGGCATCGTCGCCGGCATCACGCCGTTCAACTTCCCGGCCATGGTGCCGATGTGGATGTTCCCGGTCGCGCTCGCCTGCGGCAACTGCTTCATCCTGAAGCCGTCGGAGCGGGACCCCTCCGCCTCGCTTCTGGTCGCCGAATGGCTGAAGGAAGCGGGCCTGCCGGACGGCGTTTTCAGCGTCGTGCACGGCGACAAGGAGGCGGTCGACGCTATCCTGTTCGACCCGGACATCTCGGCGGTGAGCTTCGTCGGCTCGACCCCGATCGCGCGCTACATCTATGAGACGGCGGCGCGGACCGGAAAGCGCTGCCAGGCGCTGGGCGGCGCCAAGAACCACATGATCATCATGCCGGACGCCGATCTCGACCAGGCGGTCGATGCGCTGATGGGGGCGGCCTATGGCTCCGCCGGCGAGCGCTGCATGGCGATCTCGGTGGCGGTGCCGATCGGCGAGAAGACGGCCGATGCGCTGATGGCCAAGCTGGAGCCCAAGGTGCGCGCGCTCAATATCGGGCCGGGCACCGATCCCGAGGCCGAAATGGGCCCGCTGGTCACCTCCCAGCATCTCGCCAAGGTGCGCGGCTATGTCGATGCCGGCGTCGCCGAAGGCGCCACGCTCGTCGTCGATGGCCGCGACTTCAAGCGCCAGGGCTATGAGGACGGCTATTTCATCGGCGGGACGCTGTTCGACAACGTCACCACCGACATGAAGATCTACAAGGAAGAGATTTTCGGGCCGGTGCTGGCCGTCGCCCGCGCGCCCGATTATACGACTGCCGCCAAGTGGATCAACGAGCACGAGTTCGGCAACGGCACCGCGATCTTCACCCGCGACGGCGACGCCGCGCGCGAATTCGCGCACCAGATCCAGGTCGGCATGATCGGCATCAACGTGCCGATCCCGGTGCCGATGGCGTTCCATTCCTTCGGCGGCTGGAAGGCGTCGCTGTTCGGCGATCATCACATGCACGGGCCGGAGGGCGTGCGCTTCTATACGAAGCTCAAGACCATCACCAGCCGCTGGCCGACCGGCATCCGCGCCGGCGCCGACTTCGTGATGCCGACGATGCGCTAAAAAGAAAGCGCGCCCGGTGGGGATGCCGGGCGCGCTTTCTGCTTTTTGGAGGCAGCCAATCAGACGTTGCGGGTGATCTCGAACAGGAACCAGCTGCGGCGTTCGGTTTCGTCGATCCAGACTTCGATCAGGCTGGTGGTGGCGACGTCGTTATGTTCCTCCGCCGTTGCGTGGGTCGAGCGCAGGAAGCCGACCAGCTCGCGGTTGTCGCTTGCCAGTTCCGCGATCATGTCCTCGGGCGTGACGAACTCGGCGTCATTGTCGGGAATGCGCTGCAGGCGAGCGATATGGCCGATCGAGCGGATCGTCGTGCCGCCCAGCTTGCGGGCGCGCTCGGCGATCGCATCGGTCATCGCGAAGATCTGGTCGCCCTGGTCGTCGAGCATCAGGTGATAGTCGCGGAAATGCGGCCCCGACATGTGCCAGTGGAAGTTCTTGGTCTTGAGGTAGAGCGCGAAGGTATCGGCCAGCAGGCCCGACAGGGCGGCCGAGATGTCCTTGGTGGCATTCTCGCCGAGATCGGTCGGGGTACGGAGGGCGTTGCGGGTGGTCATAGCGGATTTCCTTGGGTTGAAGGTCGGTTGGGGCAGGGGAGGTTTCAGAGCACGGGGTCGAGCGGGTTGGGCCGCGGCACCAGCAGCGGGTCGATTTCCGTGAAGGGGAATTCCGGCAACTCGGCCTCGGGAATGCCGAAGGCGGCGGCCAGCACGGCGCGCGGATAGACGTTGATCAGCGAGCGATAGCCGACGTCACCGGGCGAGACCTGATCGAAGAAGATCAGGAGGTGCACATTGCCCTCGCCGACATTCTCGATGTGGTGCGGATAGGCGGCGGGAATGAAATAGGCGTCGCCGGGACCGATCAGATAGGTGTCGGTCTGGCCATCGGGATTGAGGATCGTCATCCGCGCCTGGCCGGTGAGGACATAGCCCATCTCCGCCGTTTCCGGGTGCCAGTGCGGCTCGCGCATACCCTGCTGGGTGATCGTCACCGAGAACATCGCGATATCGCGCAGCGCCGGCCAGAGGGCTGCCTTGGTGGTGTGGGCGTTACCGGCCGGATAGTCGATCTGCGGCGGCGTGGCCTCGACACTATACTTGTAGGGATTGACGTGGCGCGCTTCGTCCTCGATCGCCCGATGGGCGGGGAGCTCGAGGATCTCGCTTCCCGCGACCTGCCGGTCGAACGGCGTGAAGGCGGCGGCGGGCAGGTCGTAGGTGTTGCCCAGCACGGCGTCGGACATCGCCCCGAAGGCCGCCTTGATGCCGAAATCCTCGGGCTTCTCATGCGAGAAGGCGAGCACGAATTCGGCCGGCCCGGTGCCGATATTCTCGATGCTGTGCATGGCGCCGGAGGGGACGAAGAACATCTCGCCGGCCTGGATCACGAAGCTCTCGCGCTCGGCGTGGTTGCCGGCGATGGTGATCAGCGCTTCGCCATGCACGCAGTAGCCCAATTCATGGGCATTGGCGTGCCAGTGCGGTTCGCGCAGGCCGAGCGGCGCCAGCAGCAGCCGCCGGATGGAAAGCCGGCGCAGGATCGGCAGGTCCGTCACATCCATATGGGTGATGGAGCCTCTCGGGCCCTCGAAGCGGGGCTTCTGGCCCGCCAGCGAAATCGTGTGTCGGGATCTGGTTTCCGTTGTCATGATTGCTCCCCCTCCTGGGCCGGTCGGTCGATGAGCAAATCTAGACCGGAGCCTCCCCCCGGCAATATCGGATGGTGGTTTCGGTTGGTTCATACCTGCGTATAAGCGACGGCCGGCGACCGCCCCGGCTAAGGTCCGCGCCGCGCCCGTCCCAGCCAGGGCGCTTGCCTCCTCGACGCGAAGTGCGCCGGAGGCCGTTCACGCAAGCCGGGAAAGCGAGAAGCAGATGACGTCGAAGATGGCGCTGCCGGCCGTGTCTGTGCCGGCCTTCAAACCGGGGCACGCCCTGCCGACCACGCTGGCCTTTGTGGCCGGCTTCGTCGATGCCTGCACGTTCCTGGCGTTTTCCGGCCTGTTCGTCGCCCAGGTCACCGGCAGCTTCGTCGTCGCCGGCTCCGAACTCGTCCAGGGCAATGCCGGCTTTGTCCTGAAGGTTCTGGCTATCCCGGTGTTCCTGCTCGCCGGCATGGCGACGACCATCGTCGTTCGCGCCTATGGCAGCGGGGCCCGCCAGGCTCTGGTCACCGCGCTCTGCATCGAGGCGGCGCTGTTGAGCGTGCTGGCTCTTTACGGTGTGATGGGCAGTCCGGCCGGGCTGTTGACCCTGGCCGCCCTGTTTGGCTTGAGTGCCATGGGCGTGCAGAGCGCGGCCGCGCATCTGCTGCTGCCGGGCTATGGATCCAGCAACGTCATGACCACCAACACCACGCAATTGTCGATCGACCTGGCCGACAGCCTGATGCGCCGCCGCGTGGCGCCGGGAATGGCCGATACGGGCCTCGTCATGCTGGGCTTTCTGGTGGGCGTGGCGGTCGGCGGCCTCGCTTTCAAGGCGGTCGGGCTCGGCTGTCTTGTTTTCGCGGTCGCGATCGTGATCGGTATTGCAGTGGTGCTGGGTCAGGCGACCCGTCATGGCGAGTTTCCTGCATGACGGCGCGCGGATCTGATATTGCCATGCCGCAACTACCGGTCGGGGGACTCATGCCACGCTATTCGCTTATCGCTGCGATCGTCCTCGCCGCGGCGATTTTCCTGTTCGACACGCTGACGCAGTTCGATGTGGCGATCGCGGTGCTCTATGTCGCCGTGGTGCTGCTGTCGCTCAATTTCACGGGCCGGCGCGGCACGCTGGCGGTGGCGGCGATCTGCATTCTTCTGACGCTGATCAGCTTCGTCGTGACCCACGGCGCGGGGATGGAGTCGGGCGCGGTTGCCCGAGCCCTCGTCAGCCTCGCAGCCATCGTCATCACCACCATACTGGCGCTGCGGCTCGCCGCGACCATCGCCATCATCGGCGAAAGCGAGCGGCGCTACCGTACGATCTTCCGTTCGACAGGCGTCGCGATTCTCGAAATGGATTTCTCCGCGCTCAAGGCGCGGCTCGATTCCATGCGATCCGATGGCGCGCGCAGCATCGAGGACATCGTGCGCGACGATCCGAACTTCGTTCGCGAAGCGCTCGGCCTGATGAAGCTGGTCAATGCCAACGACACCACCTTCTCCACCTTCAAGGCGCCAAATCTCGAAGCCTTTCGCGAGAGCCTGCCGGACCTGACGCCCAAGGAGATGGAGCCGTCGATCCTGCGAATGCTCGACGCGATCTGGAACGGCCGGACCAATTTCGAGTCCGAGGGCGTCATGGATGCGATCGACGGCAAGCGCCTGAACGTCCTCTACACGGTGGCGATGCCCACCGATCGGCGCGCGCTCGACGTCGTGCTGGTCAGCATCATGGACGTCACCGCGCGCCTCGAGGCCGAGAACGGCCTGCACCAGGCGCAGGCGGAGCTGGCGCATGTCTCCCGCGTGGCGACGCTCGGCGAGTTGACGGTGTCGATCGCGCATGAGGTCAACCAGCCGCTGGCCGGCGTCGTCACCAATGGCGAGGCGGGGCTACGCTGGCTGCGGCGGCCGGAGCCCGACCTCGGCGAGGTTTCTGCCTCGATCGAGCGGATGATCGCCGATGCGCGGCGCGCCAGCGAGGTCATCAAGCGGCTGCGCGCGCTTTCCAGCAAGGCAACGCCGCAGCCGACCTCCGTCGACATCAACGAGCTCGTGCAGGATACGCTTACCCTGGTCCAGCGCGAGATCGCGTCCCAGCATGTCGCGCTGCGGCTGTCGCTGGCCGACGGGCTCGGCCGGATATCGGGCGACCGGGTGCAGTTGCAGCAGGTGATCATCAACCTGATCGTCAATGCCATCCAGGCGATGGGCGCCATGCCGGTCGGCTACCGCCAGCTTGCCATCCTCTCCCGGGCGGGCGAAGACGGCGTCGTGCTGGAGATCACCGACACCGGACCGGGCTTCGAGCCCGCCGACGAGGCGCGCCTCTTCGCCGCCTTCTTCACGACCAAGCCGGAGGGGATGGGAATGGGTCTTTCGATCTGCCGTTCGATCGTCGAGGCGCATGGCGGCCGCCTGCGCGCCAGTTCGCCGGCGTCTGGCGGCGCCAGTTTCGAATTCAGCCTTCCCGCCGACAAGGAGGCCGCGTAATGGCCGATATCGCTCCCCTGGTCTTCGTCGTCGATGACGACGCATCGCTGCGCGAGGCGCTGGGCAGCCTGTTCCGCTCGGTCGGCATGCGCGTCGAGCTGTTCGGCTCGCCGGCGGAGTTCCTGGCGCGCGGCGCGATCGACAGCGAAAGCTGCCTCGTGCTCGACATCCGGCTGCCGGGCGTCAGCGGCCTCGATTTCCAGAGCCAGTTGGCCAAGCTCGGCAATAACATCCCGATCGTCTTCATGACCGGTCATGGCGACGTGCCGATGTCGGTTCGGGCGATGAAGGCCGGCGCACTGGACTTCCTGATCAAGCCGTTTCGCGACCAGGACATGCTCGACGCCGTCTCGAGCGCCCTGGCGAATGACCGGTTGCGCCGCGCCAGCGACGCGCAGCTTTCAACGCTTCGGCAGCGCTATGGCACGCTGACGGCGCGCGAGCGGGAGGTGCTGGCGCTGGTCACCACCGGGCTGATGAACAAGCAGGTGGCGGGCAAGCTCGGCGTCAGCGAGATCACCGTCAAGATCCATCGCGGCCATGTCATGGAGAAGATGGCGGCGCGCTCGCTGGCCGAGCTGGTGAAGATGTATCAGGCGCTCCAGCCCGGGCTCGAAAACCAGCCCGGCTAAACTTCAGTATGATTCCAATCCGACGCTGCAGGGTGCATTTTGGAAGCATGAAACCGGGCGCATGGGGCGTGTGCCGCTCCCGAAGGAACCGCAGTGTCTCAGGTAAAATCCATAGCCATCGTCGACGATGATGCGTCCGTCCGTGTCGCCACCGAGAGCCTTGTCCGCTCGCTCGGCATGAAGGCGACCACCTTTCCCTCGGCCGAGGACTATCTGGCGGCGCTCGGCGTCCAGCCGATCGACTGCCTGATCACCGATGTCCAGATGGACGGTATCGGCGGCGTCGAGTTGTCGCAGATCCTGCGCGAGCGCGGCGACACCACGCCGGTGATCTTCATCACCGCCTTTCCGGATGATCGCATCCGCGACCGCGTCATGGCCGCCGGCGCGATCGGCTTTCTCGGCAAGCCCTTTGAAGGTCAGGCGCTGATCGATTGCATCGAGATGGCGCTGGTCGCCTGACACAACCCCGCAAACGAAAAGGCCCGCATGTCGCGGGCCTTTTCGTTTGGGGGATCGTCAGGACGGACGCGCGCCGCGTGCCCCTCACGCCGTTCCGGCGCGCTGGGCCTTAGCCGCCAGCACGGCATGGATCTGCGCCACCACCGCCGCGCCCTCGCCAACGGCGGCTGCGATGCGCTTGGTCGAGCCCGAGCGGACATCGCCGATCGCGAACACGCCCGGCAGGCTGGTTTCCAGCGGATAGGCCGTGCGGTCGGGCGCGGTCTGCCGGGTGCCGACATCGGCGCCGGTCCGAACGAAGCCATGCCCGTCGCGCTCGACGCAGTCTTCGATCCAGGCCGCGTTCGGATCCGCGCCGATGAACAGGAACAGATGCCGCAGCGGGCGGCGGTCATCGGTGCTGGTCAGGCGATTGTGGATCACCGCCGCCGTCAGACCGGATTCGCGGTCGCCATCCAGCTCGGTGATCTCGCATTCCGCGTGCAGTTCGACATTCGGCAGCGCGGCGATGCGGTCGATCAGATAGCGCGACATGGTCGCTTCAAGGCCGTCGCGGCGCACGATCAGGTGCAGGCGCTTTACGCGCGGCGCCAGGAAGGCGACGGCCTGTCCGGCCGAATTGCCGCCGCCCACTAGGGCGATCTCCTCGCCCTCGCAAAGCTTCGCCTCGATCGGCGACGCCCAGTAGGCGACGCCGGCGCCCTCGAAATCGGCGAGGTTGGCGATGGCAGGGCGGCGGTAGCGCGCGCCCGAAGCGATGACGACCGTGTGGGCCTGAATCTCGCGGCCATCGGTCAACGTCAGCCGCAGGGGCGCCGTGCCGATATCCGAGGGATCCGGGCAATCGAGCCTTGCGACGGCAAGCGGGACGGCGATTTCGGCGCCGAACTTGAGCGCCTGGTCGAAGGCGCTGCTGGCCAACGCCTGGCCGGATATGCCGGCGGGAAAGCCGAGATAGTTCTCGATCCGCGCCGAAGCGCCGGCCTGGCCGCCGATGGCGCGCTCGTCGAGCACGAGGACGCTCAAGCCTTCGGAGGCGGCATAGACGGCGGCGGCGAGGCCGGACGGTCCAGCGCCGACGATCGCGACGTCATAGAGCTTTGCCGGATCGAGCGCGGGCGTGATGCCGAGGCAGAGCCCAACCTCGATATCGCTGGGACGGCGAAGCACCGTGCCGGCCGGGCATACCATCAGGGGCAGCTCCGAAGGCTGCACGCCCAGATGCTCGACCAGCGCGCGGCCTTCCGCGTCCAGCGACGCGTCGAGTACCACATGGGGATAGCCGTTGCGGGTGAGAAAGCCGCGCAGGCGGACGATCTCGGGAGCGTCCGGCGCGCCGATGAGCACGGGACCACCGCTGCCGGCGTCGATCAGGGCGACTCGGCGCAGGATGAAGGCCCGCATGATGATCTCGCCGATCTCGGCGGAGCCGATCACCAGCGCGCGCAGATGCGCGGCGTCAAAGGGAATGGCGAGGCAGCCCTCGGGACCGGCGCGGCCGCCGGCCAGCGCAGGACGGCCGGCAAGCTGGCTGATCTCGCCGGAGAACTGGCCGGCCTCATGCGTCGTGATGACGGTATCGCCGGAAAATCCGGACCGGCTGAAGACTTCGAGCGAGCCTTCGAGGACAAGCCAGGTCGGGACGTTGTGCGCCCCGATGGCGAAGATGGGCGCCCCGGCGGCGAAACGCGGCACCAGCGCGCTGGCGAAGCGTTTCGCCATCGCCACCTGCGCCGGCGAGAGCACCGGAAACATTTGCGCATCCCGCAAGCTGGCCATGGCATCCTCATGAGACGAGGGCGCTGTTTCGCGCCGGACTGCAGGGAAAAGGCGCCGGAAGCCGGCGTCAGTAATAGCGCGGGATCGGCCCGACCTGCGGGGTCTGGTTGGGCAGCGTCACCATGATCGCGTCGACATAGCACCAGCCCCAGCCTTCCGGCGGATCGTAGCCTTCGATGATCGGGTGGCGGGTGGCGTGGAAATGCGCCGTCGCGTGGCGGCCGGGCGAGTCGTCGCAGCAGCCGACATGGCCGCATTGCCGGCAAAGCCGCAGATGCACCCATTCCTGGCCGATCTTCAGGCACTCCTCGCAGCCCTTGCTGCCGGGGGTGACGGTCCGGATGGTGTCAACGTGATGGCACTGCATCGACATGGTTCATCTCCAGGTGGGCGGTTGGCAAAAGGACGGGAAGAGACGAGGGCGCCACGCGGGGGGACGCGGCGCCCTCAAGGCCTGGCCTAGGCGCGGATGAAGGCCAGGACGTCGGCGTTGAACTTGTCGGCCTCGGTTTCGGCGAGGCCATGCGGCGCGCCCGGATAGACCTTGAGCTCGGCGCCCTTGACGATCTTGGCCGTCTTCAGGCCGGCGGCCGCGATCGGCACGATCTGGTCGGCGTCGCCATGGATGACCAGGGTTGGCTTGTCGATCTTCTCCAGGTCCTCGGTGTAGTCGACTTCGGAGAACTCGCGGATGCAGTCATATTCGCCCTTGATGCTGCCCATCATGCCGAGCCGCCAGAAGTTCTCGCGCAGGCCTTCATTGACCTTGGCGCCTTCCTTGTTGAAGCCGTAGAACGGCATCGACAGGTCCTTGAAGAACTGCGAGCGGTCGCCGGCGGTACCCTTGCGGATACCGTCGAACGCTTCGAGCGGCGTGCCTTCCGGGTTGGCCTCGGTCTTCAGCATCAGCGGCGGGACGGCGCCGACGAGCACCATCTTGGCGACTCGGCTGGTGCCATGGCGGCCGACATAATGCGCGATCTCGCCGCCGCCGGTCGAATGGCCGACCAGCACGACATCGCGCAGGTCGAGCGCCTCGATCAGTTCCGCCAGGTCGTCGGCATACTGGTCCATGTTGTTGCCGTCCCAGGGCTGGTCGGAGAGGCCATGGCCGCGACGGTCATGGGCGATGACGCGAAAGCCCTGCGAGCCGAAGAACAGCATCTGCGGTGCCCAGGCGTCGCCGGCCAGCGGCCAGCCATGCGAGAACAGGATAGGCTGGCCGGTGCCCCAGTCCTTGTAGGAGATGGTGGTGCCGTCTTTGACCTGGAACGTGCTCATGGATCTCTCTCCGCTGGGAATCTCTGGGAACCGGCTCGCTGCCGGCTGGGTGTTGATGACAGGGACAGCATGGGACACACCCCGCCCGTGAACCATTCTATGTAGGGTTGTCCCAATCATACTTGAGTATGAGCCCGCCTCGGGACGGAGCGCCGCCGGGGAGGGAACATGGCTGGTCAATGCAGCGGCAAGGGTCCCGATCCCTAGGCGCCGCCGAAGGGGGACCTAGGGCTCGCACGGACGGGGAAAACCCCCGTCCCGATTTTTGCGAAACGCGGTGTGCGCCCGCGCGCCTCAGGACGCGACGGGGCCGCCGGCCTTCTTCCAGGCGTCGATGCCGCCTTCGATGTGGCAGGCCGTCTTCAACCCGACATCCTGGGCCGCCTGCACGGCCATGGCCGAGCGTTCGCCGAAGGCGCAGTAGAAGATGATCCGCTTGCCGGCGGAGACGGCCAGCGCATGCAGCAGGCCACCGGCATCAAAGTTTTCCTGCAGGGCCGGGTAGGGTGCATGGATCGAGCCGGGAATGACGCCGTGGCGCTCGCGCTCGCTCTTCTCGCGCAAATCGACCAGCGTCACGTCGGTGCGGCCGCGCAGGTCGAGCGCCTGCGTCGCCGAGACGGCCCAGCCCTTGCGGGCTATCTCGTCCTGATGAAGCCCGATATGGACATTGGCCGGCACGGCGACATCCATCATCTTCGGGTTGGGCAGGTTCAGGTTGTTCATCAGCTGGACATATTCGTCGATCGACTTCACCCGCAGGCGCGGGTTGAAGCGCTTTTCCTCGCCGATGGTGGAGACCGTGTCGCCCTTGTAGTCATGCGCCGGGTAGAGCAGCGTCTCGTCCGGCAGGCGCAGCAGCTTGTTGAAGATCGAGTCATACTGCGCGCGGGGATCGCCGTTCTGGAAATCGGTGCGTCCGGTGCCGCGGATCAGCAGCGTGTCGCCGGTGAAGACCCTTCCGCCCATCACATAGGAATAGGAATCGTCGGTGTGGCCCGGCGTGTAGAGCACGTCGAGGCTCAGGCCCTCGATGGTGACCCGGTCGCCCTCGGAAACGCGCATGGCGACGACGTCGGCCTTGGTCTGCTCGCCCATGACGGTGATGCACTGGGTATGGTCGCGCAGCGCGCCGAGGCCGGTGATGTGGTCGGCGTGCAGGTGGGTATCGACCGCCTTGACCAGCTTCAGGTCGAGCTCGCGCACCAGCTGCAGGTAGCGGTCGACCTTTTCCAGCACCGGATCGATGATCAGGGCTTCGCCGCCCGGCCGGCTGGCGAGCAGATAGGTGTAGGTGCCGGAAACGCTATCGAACAGCTGCCGGAAGATCATGGTCCGCTCCATCGGTTGGAAAAGGATTCCGCCGAACGCCGGGACGCGGCGACAGTCTATCATGTCCGCGATTTCCTGGGGATCCGGCTTGGCAAAGGGGCGGCGGGGACGGGTGAACCGTCCCCGCCGGGTTCGCCTAGGTCAGGACGGGCTGCGGCACGATGCGGATATAGGGCTTCGGCTCCTTCCAGCCCTGCGGATAGAGCTGCTTTGCCTCGTCGTTGGAGACGGAGCCGGCGATGATCACGTCGTCGCCCGGCTTCCAGTTGACCGGCGTGGCGAGGCGATGCTTGGCCGTCAGCTGCAGCGAGTCGACGACGCGGAGCACCTCGTCGAAGTTGCGGCCCGTGGTCATCGGATAGGCAATGACGAGCTTGATCTTCTTGTCCGGCCCGATGACGTAGACATTGCGGACGGTCTGGTTGTCGGCGGCGGTGCGGCCATCGGACGTGTCGCCCGCGGCGGCGGGCAGCATGTCATAGGCCTTGGAGACGGCGAGGGTCGGATCGCCGATCATCGGGAAGTTCGGGGCCATGCCCTGCGTCTCGGCAATATCCCTGGCCCAGCCGGCGTGCTTGTCGACCGGGTCGACGCTGAGCCCGATGATCTTGACGCCGCGCTTGTCGAATTCCGGCTTCAGCCGCGCCATGTAGCCGAGCTCGGTGGTGCAGACCGGCGTGTAGTCCTTGGGGTGCGAGAACAGGATGCCCCAATCCTTGCCCAGCCACTCGTGAAACGAGATTGGGCCCTGGGTGGTCTCGGCGGTGAAGTCCGGGGCGAGGTCGTTGATGCGAAGCGACATGATGTTTCCCTTCCTGGTTGAACGTGTCGAGGAGGGCAGGATACGAATGCGCTGTTCCGCGAGCGTTCCCCGACGTAAAAAGCGTTGCGGCGAGTCTCTGGGGCGCCGGATCCATGGCTGGCTGGGGATGCAGGGTGCGGCTTTTCATTCAATTACTGGGGCGCTTCGGCGTCCGCCTTGATGGCGAAGAGGTGCCATCGATCGCCTGGAAGCGGGATCGCGCGGCGGCCCTGATCAAGCTGCTGGCCGTATCGCCGCAGCACCGTATCCATCGCGAGCAGATCATGGAGGCGTTCTGGCCCGACCAGGACGTCGAGCTGGCCGGCGCCAATCTGCGCAAGGCGATCCATTTCGCCCGCCGCGCCATGGGCACGCAGGATCTGATCACGGTGACCCGCGAGATCGTCGCCTTTGCCGATGAGGTGCAGCTCGAGACCGACATGGAGCGTTTCGAGGCGGCCGCGACGCAGGCGCTGCGGAGCGGCGATCCGGCGGAATGCGAAGCGGCGGCCGATCTTTATGGCGGCATACTGCTGCCCGACGATCGGTTCCTCGAATGGCTGGACGCCCCGCGCGAGCGATTGCAGCAGCTCTATGCCGCCGTGCTGCGCAAGGGCCGGCTCTGGCGCCGCCTGATCGCGCTCGACCCGACCGATGAAGAGGCCCAGCGGGCGCTGATGCAGGCGGCGCTCGACGCCGGCAATCGCGGCGAGGCGATCCGCCAGTTCGACCAGTTGCGCGAGCGGCTGCATGCCGAACTGGGCGTCGGCCCGAGCAAGGCCTCGATCGAGCTCTATGAGCGGGCACTGGCGCTATCCGGCGCCGAGCCGGCATCGCCCGCGGAACGCATCCGCGCCTCGCTCGCCTGGGCGCTGGTGCATCTGCAGAGCGGCGAGTTCGACAAGGCGGCCGAGCTGGCGCGCGAAACCCGCGCGCAGGCGCTGGGTGGCGGCTTGGCCCGCGAGGTCGGCGAGGCGGGCGCCGTGCTCGGCCTGACCGCGCATATGCAGGGCCGCTGGCCGGAACTGTTCCGCAGCGAATTCACCGAATGGGTGCGCAGCCGCGACGAGTTCGTCCCCTCCGTCTTCGACGGGCACCTGTGCCTCGCCGAATTCTGCCTGTGCGACGCCAAGGGCCACGCCGCGATCGCTCGATCGGCGCAGGAGCTGATGTGCGTCGCGGAGGATGCCGACTCGGTCGCCGGCCGCGCCCTGGCCGGGCTGATCCTGGGCGAGATTGCCCGCTGCGCCGGTGACCTCGAGGAGGCGGAGACGCATCTGAACGAGGCCGAGCGCCTGCATGCCGGCGCCAATGCCCTGTCGGGCCGGGTTCTCGTCCTGGAGCGCCTGGCCGAGATTGCGCTGGCGCGCGGCCAGAAATGGCAGGCGAGCCGGCTGGTCCAGCGGGCGCTGGGCGACGCGACGCAATCCTGGCTGTCCAACCATCTGCTGCTTCGCCTGCAGGCTCTGGCCGTCCGGGCGGCGACGACGCCGGAGAAGGTCGAGGAAGCGATCCTGACGGGCGACCGCCTGCTGACGCCGGGCGCCTGCCAGCCCTGTTCGATGGGCCTTCGCATCGCCTCGGCGGTCGCGCTGACGCAGGCCGGAGAGATGGAACAGGTCGATCGCCGGCTCAACGAGGCCGAGCGCATCGCCGGCATGTGGCAGGGCGGGCCGTGGGCGGCCGCCCTGTGGGAGGCGCGCGGCATCCAGCGGCAGGCGCAATCCAACAAGGTGCGGGCGCTCGCCGCCTTCGCGGAGGCCGCCGCCCGCTACGAGGATCTGGGCCGGCCCCTGGACCAGTCGCGCTGCCTGGAGCGGATGGCCGCGGTGATGCCGGCCGCCGGCGCCTGATCGTCCGGCAGTCCCAATCGATCGCCTCTATCGACGGGCGAAGCGGGCGTGCTTGACGATCACGCCCTCGATCGTCTCCGGCCGGAGAATGGTGTCGATTGCTAGCTGCGCGGCGCCGAGGATGCCGCCATTGCCGTCCGATTTCGCCCGCACGATCTGCAATTCGCGCGTGGCGAGCGGCAAGGAGCGTTCGAAGACCAGCTGGCGCACGCCGGACAGAAGATGGTCTGCCGCGCCGGAAAGCGTGCCGCCGATCACGATCGTGCTGGGGTTGAGCACGCTGACAACATCCGCCGTCACTTCGCCCAGCACGCGGCCCGCCTCGCGCACGCAGCGGATCGCCTCGGGCTGGTTCGCCTGGACCAGGGCGACGATGTCGCGTGCATTCTCGGCCTCGAATCCCTTGGCGCGCAGGTCGCGGGCCAGAGCCCAGCCGGCGGCGCGCGCCTCGACGCAGCCGAGCTTGCCGCATCGGCAGAGCGGCGGATCGGCGGAATTGAGCTGGATGTGGCCAATGTCGCCGGCCGCTCCCTGTGCGCCGCGATAGAGCCGGCCATCGGCGATGATGCCGCTGCCGATGCCGGTGCCGGCCTTGATGAACAGCAGCTGCTCGACCTCGGGCCAGAAGCGGCGCGATTCCGACAGCGTCATCAGGTTCACGTCGTTCTCGACCACCACGGGCGCGCCGATCGCGTCGCCCAGCCACGAGCGGATGTCGAAATTGTCCCAGCCGGTGAGGATCGAAGGGCCGAAGACGCGCCCGGCGCCGAAATCGACCGGTGCCGGCAGGCAGAGCCCCGCGGCCAGCAGGTCGCTGCGCGGCCGGCCGATGCCGTCGAGCAGGGAGAGAAACTGCCCGGCGATCCGCTCCAGCACGGGCAGCGGCCCGTCGCGCAGGTCGATCGTGCAGGTGGATTCGGCCAGGATCGCCGGCTCCAGTGTGGTGACGGCGGTGCGCAGGATGCTTTCGCCGACATCGGCGACCAGGATGACGCCGAAGCCGGTGTTCATTTCCAGCACGCGCGTCGGCCGGCCGCCGCTCGGCAGGGTCTTCGGCGCCTCGTCGACCAGGCCGGCCGCGATGAGCGCGTTGAGGCGCTGGGTGACGGTGGTGCGGGACAGTCCGGTGCGGTCGATCAGCTCGGCGCGAGACTGCGCCCGGCCCGAGGCGATCAGGGACAGGAGAGGGGCCCCGCTGGCCGCCGCCGCAATCTCGCTTCTATCCGAATCGTTCTGCACGAAATGTCGCTCTTTCTGCCGAACCAGGCCAGGCCCGGCTGCGTGCGCCCTGTTGCAAGCGCACGCTCCGGGCGACCGAACCGGCCGATTCGTCGGCTACCAGAGTGTATAGCCGCCGTCGACGACGAACACCGATCCGGTCACGAAAGACGACGCTTCGCTCGCGAGCAGCAGCGCGATCGGCGCGATCTCTTCCGGCGTCGCATAGCGCTGCATCGGCACCTCGTCGCGCCAGTAATGCGCGTAGTCCTCATATTCGGTGCTGGCGATCTCGGTCTTCACATAGCCCGGCGCGATCGCGTTGACGCGCACGCCCGACTGCGCCCATTCGGCTGCCAGCGACTTGGTCAGGTGATGCACGGCGGCCTTGGAGATGCCGTAGGGCGAATGCCATTGCGGGCGGTTGATGATCAGGCCGGAGATCGAGCCGATATTGATGATCGAGCCGGAGCCGCGCTGGACCATCTGGTTGCCGACGACCTGGCTCGCCTTCCAGACGGCGTCGAGATTGATCGAGAACAGGCGCTGCCATTCGTCGTCGGAAAGCGTCAGCGCATTGGCGTGGAAGCCGATGCCGGCATTGTTGACCAGCACGTCGATCGGGCCGAGCTCCTTCGCCACGGTCTCGACCATGGCTTCGAGATCGTCGCGATTGGCGACGTCGGTCTTCACGGCGATAGCGGGCACGCCGAGCTTCTTCAGTTCGGCCAGCGTCTCCTCGCTCTTGGCTTCGTCGCGCGCCGCGATGACGATCGACGAGCCGGCTTCAGCGAGGCCGACGGCGATCGCCTTGCCGATGCCGCGATTGCCGCCGGTGACGACGGAGACTTTGCCCCGCATCGAGAACTTGTCCAGGATCGACATGGGTATGACTCTCTCTTCGTGTATTAGGGGCGGGCCGTCTCAAGCGGCGGGTTGGTGGTGATCAGGCTCGACTGGACGGCATCCGCCGGCAGCGCGCCGGTCATGACGCCGACCACGTCGCTCATCGAGGTGGTCTTCGGGCTGACGACGACGGCGCGGCGGCCGAGCCGGTGGATATGGATCCGGTCGGCGATCTGGAAGACGTCGGGCATGGAATGGCTGATCAGCACGACCGAAAGTCCCTGGTCGCGCACGCGGGTGATCAGGTTCAGCACCTGGTTGGTCTCGCGCACGCCGAGCGCCGCGGTCGGCTCGTCGAGGATGACGACGCGCTTGCCCCAGGCGGCGGCACGGGCGACCGCGACGGCCTGGCGCTGGCCGCCGGAAAGGGTCTCGACCTTCTGGTTGATCGACTGGATGCGGATGCCGAGGTTCTTCATGTGGTCGGCCGCCTGCTGGCGCATGCGCGACTTGTCGAGCTGGCGGAAGATCTGCCCGCGCAGGCCGGGCTTGCGCAGTTCGCGGCCGAGGAACAGGTTCTGCGCGATGTTGAGCTGGGTCGCGACGGCGAGTTCCTGGTAGACGGTCTCGATGCCGGCGAGGCGGGCGCTGAGCGGGTTCTTGAAGTGAACCTCGGCGCCATCGACGAATACCGTGCCGGAATCGGGGATCGTCGCCCCGGTCAGCACCTTGATCAGGCTCGACTTGCCGGCGCCATTGTCGCCGACGACGGCGAGGATCTCGCCCTTTGCCAGCTCGAAATCGGCGCCGTCCAGGGCGACGACATGGCCATAGCGCTTGGTCAGGCCCATGGCCTGCATGGCGAGCGACGGGAGGGGCTGGGTCGTCATGCGCGCTGTCCCCGGCCCAGATACTGATCGGCGCCGACGGCGAGGATGACGAGGAAGCCGGTGGCGATCTGCTGGTAGAGCGAGTCGATGCCGGCCTGGGTCAGGCCGTTCTTCAGCACCACGACGATCAGCGCGCCGATGAAGGTTCCGGCGACGCCGCCGCGTCCGCCGAACAGGCTGGTGCCGCCAATGACGACCGCGGTGATGCTGTCGAGGTTGGCGATCTGGTAGCCACTCGGGTCGGCGATCGGCGTGCGGCCCAGCGCCTGCCAGCCGGCGAAGGCATAGAAGACGCCGGCGAGCGCATAGACGCTGAAGATGACGCCATTGACGTTGACGCCGTTGAGGCGCGCGGCGGCGGGCGAATTGCCGATCGCATAGACGCGGACGCCCCAGGCGGTCTGGTTCAGCGCATAGGCGAGCACCAGCGTCAGCGCGATCCACAGCATGCTGCCATAGGTGATGGTGACGAGGCCGAAGGACGGACCCTCGCCGAGAATGGTCATCAGGTCCGAGTTGATCGGATAGCTGCGCGACTGGGTATAGAGCCGCGCCGCGGCCGTCAGGATGGTGAACAGGCCGAGCGTCGCGATGAAGGGCGGGAGGCGGAAGCGCGTGATGATCAGGCCGTTGATCGAGGCGGCGACGATACAGACGGCGAGGCCGACCAGCATGCCGAGCATCGGATCGCCATTGGCGGCGATGCTGCCCGCGACCACCATGCCCAGCACCATGATCGCGCCATTGGCGAGGTCGATGCCCGAGACGAGGATGATCAGCGTCTGCCCCAGCGCCAGCGTGCCGACGACAACGGATTGCTGGAAGATGAGGGACAGATTGCCCGCGTTCAGGAAGGTCGAGGTCGTGACCGAGAAGACGATAAGGATCAGGACCAGCGCCACCAGCGGTCCGGCGACCGGAAAGGCGAACAGTCCCGTGGCGGCGCGGCGCAATCCGGCGAGGAGGCCGGCAGGGGGATTCCCTGCCGGCTCCGCGTCGATCTTTGCCTGCCCGGTATCGGTGCGAGCCCGGTCAGACGTCTGCATGGTTACTCTCCCCAGCAGTTTTCCAGGCCCCACTTGGAGTCCTTGGATTCAATGCCGTCCACCGGATTGTCGGTGATCAGGATGGTGCCGGAATTGTTGACGCCGGTCGGCTTGGGACCGCCATTGACGGCCTTGACGATCGCCTCGACGGCAAGGGTGCCCATATTGGTCGGGAACTGCATCACGGTCGCGCCGATCGTGCCGTCGGCAACGCTGCGGACGCCCGAGCAGCTGCCGTCGATCGAGGTCATCACGATGTCCTTCTTCGCCCGCTTGATGGCGAGGAAGGCGCCCTGGGCCGCCGGCTCGTTGATCGTGTAGACGGCGTTGATGTCGGGATGGGCCGACAGCAGGTTTTCCATCGACGACTGGCCGGTCTCGACATTGGCCTGCGTCAGCGCGGTGCCCGCGATCTCCGGAGCGCCCTCGGCAATGCCGAAGCCCTTCAGGAAGCCGTCATGGCGCGCCTTGGCGGTCTTGTCGGAGAGGTCGTAGTCGAGCATGGCGATGCGGGCCGGCGTGCTGCCGAGCCGGGCCTTTGCCCATTTGCCGATCAGTTCGCCCGCCGCGAGATTGTCGGTCTCGTAGGAGGCGTCGGCGGCGGTGGCGGGCTCCAGCGAGGTGTTGGTCGTCACCACGATGATGCCGGCGTCGCGGGCCTTCTGCACGATCTTGACCAGCGCCGAGGCGTTGGCGGGATCGAGCACGATGCCCTTGGCGCCGCGGTTGATCATGTTCTCGATGGCGGCGACCTGGGTCGCGGAATCGCCGGCGACGCTCGATTCTGCCGTCATGGTCTCGAGGCCATGCTTCTTGGCCGCGTCGACGCCCGCCTGCTGCAGCTTGGCGAAGAACGGGTTTGCCAGCTGCTGCTCGACGATGCCGATCAGGAACGTCTTGTCTTGCGCCTGCGCGCCGGCCGAAAGCGCCATGGTGGCGGTCAGCGCGAGCGTCGCGGGCATGGCGATGGACCGTAGGGTCCGGCTTGTCATCTTCAACATAGTCCTGGTCTCCTCCAACCTGGTTTATTGTCGAGTGTCACGGATGTGCCTGGTCAACCTCCCGCTCCGGGCTTGCGGGCTGGCTCGCGTATCGCGGCGTTTCCGACGAGCCGTTCGGAAAGCCGCCCGCCGTCCCAAGCGCGCGCATCGACTGGCGAAGCCGGTCGTCGGCGGCAAGCTGGCGGTATTGCTGATAAAGCGAAGCATAGACGCCGGTGGCGGCGGGATCGGGCGTGAACCGGTCGAAGCGCCGGGCGCCGAAACGGGCCGCGCCGGCGGCGAAATCCGGG
The DNA here is from genome assembly GCF_040548815.1 of Kaistia defluvii. Classification (NCBI taxonomy): domain Bacteria; kingdom Pseudomonadati; phylum Pseudomonadota; class Alphaproteobacteria; order Hyphomicrobiales; family Kaistiaceae; genus Kaistia; species Kaistia defluvii. The sequence continues at coordinate 696,405 of NZ_JBEPSM010000002.1, forward strand.
ACGATGCCGGCCGCGACCGCGCCATGGATGGCGGCGCCGACGGCGGTCGGGTTGGCGATGTCGGGAACCTCGATCTCGCGTCCGAGCACGTCGGCCATGATCTGCAGCAGCAGCGGATTGCGACGCGACAGGCCGCTGGTCAGGATGACCCGGTCGATCGGCAGGTCGCCGGCGGCGAGGTGATCGAAGATCGAGCGCGCGCCATAGCAGAGCGCCTCCAGCAAGGCGCGATAGATCTGTGTCGAGCTGGTCGAGAGGTTGAGCCCGACCAGCAGGCCGCTCAGGCTCGAATCGGCGAAGGGAACGCGGTTGCCGCTCCACCAGTCGAGCGCCATCAGGCGGCTCTGGCCCGGGTTCAGCGAGGCGGCGCTTTCGTCATAGAGCCGGAAGCTCTCGGCCACCGTCTCGGCGCGGGGAAAATTGCGGATATACCAGGCTAGAATGTCGCCGAAGCCGGCCTGTCCCGCCTCATAGCAGGCGAGATCCGGCAGGACGGCGCCATCCGCGACGCCCTCGATGCCTTTCGGCAGCTCGCCGGCCCGGTCGCCGAGCAGCAGGTAGGCGGCCGAGGTGCCGAGCGCGCCGACCAGCGTGCCGGCGGCGATGCCGTCCACGGCCGGCAGCACGACATGCGAATCAATGACGGCGACGGCGACGACGGCGTCGCCGCGAATGCCGGTCCGCTCGTGCCAGCCCGGCGCCAGCAATCCTGCGGCCGAGCCGACGGGCAGGGGCGGCGACAGACGGTCGGCGAGGCCCGGTACGGTATGGTTGGGATAGCCGCTCTCGGCCGAGAACTGCGCCTTGTAGGCAGCGAAGTCGAGGCTGCGGGCCTCAAGCCCGGTCAGTTGCCAGACCAGCCAGTCGCCGGCCTCGATGAAGCGGTCGGCCTGCTTCCAGATCGCCGGCGCCTCGGCCTCGATCTGCGCGGCCTTGGCCAGCATCCATTCGCCCGAGAGCCGGCCGCCGAAATTCTTCAGGAAACGGCCGCCCTGCGCATTGATCGCATCGGCATAGGGCTGGGCCGCCGCATGCTTCCAGAGCTTCACGAATGCATGCGGTTCGTCGGGGAGCAGGGCGGAGAGCGGGGTGCCGTCGGCGCGGGCGGGCAGCGGCGTGCTGGCGGTGAAGCCGATGCCGATGCCGGCGATCTCGAATCCCCCGCCGATCGCGGTCAGGATCGCCTCGGCCGCTTCGAGATAGTCGGCGGCGTCCTGAAGCGCATAGGCGGGCGGCAGCGCCGTGCCGTCGGGCAGGGCGGCGGTCATGACGCCGTGCCGGTAGGGGTGGGTGTGGCTCGCTTCCTGCTCGCCCGTCGTCGCATGGATGCGGACGCCGCGCGCCGACTCCGTGCCGAAATCCAGACCTAGCAGATAGACGTCAGCCACGATGCACCCAGTTCACTCCTGCGGAAGGCCGAATGGGCCCGCCTCGATCCCGCTCGCCGATTTGCAGGAAACGCTTCCTGTCGGCGGCTGACGAATTAATGTCCGCGTGTGGTCTTAAGTCAACTGAGTTATGTATATTTTTGGACGTATATAAATACGCCGACATTCGAGTTGGCGTTCGGGATCGCCAAACGAAAATCGCCCCACCGTTGCCGGCGAGGCGATCAATCGAGGTTGGAAGCACAGCAGAGCGTGTTACGGGCCGTCTAACCGCTATCAGGCAAAGGCGGGCAGCCTTTCGCCGGCGGGCAGGGCGGGGCTGCTTTCCGGCAGGCTTTCATAGTGGGCCAGGCGATCGCCGAGCGTCGGTATGTCTGCGATTTCGGCCATGTCGATCCGCCCGACGATCCGCCCCCGTGACAGCACCACGACCTCGTCCGCCACGTCAAAGATCTCCTGCACTTCGGTGCAGAAGACGACGACGGAGCGTCCGCGGGCGGCGAAGTCGCGCAGCAGTTCGTAGATGTCGGCCTTGCTGGAGATGTCGACGCCGCGTGTCGGCTCCTCGATCACGATGATGTCGGTGTTCTCCTCCATGGAGGCGCCGAGCGCCACCTTCTGCTGGTTGCCGCCGCTGAGCGAGGTGATCGGGTGGCTCGTGCTGCCGGTCTTGACGCGATAGCGCGCTACGCCCTCGCGGGCGATCGCCTCCAGCCGGCCGGGATCGAGCAGGCGCGACCGGCCGCCCAGCGCGCCGAGGCCGAGCCGCGCCGCTAGGTTTTCGCCGACGCTCATATTGTGGAAAACGGTGTGCCGCCGGCTTGCCGCGAGATAGGAGACCGACGTGCGGCCGCGCGGCGTCAGGCTCTTGCGGTCCGCTTCGCACATCGGGCGAAAGGCGCCGATCGCCTGCGCCAGTTCGCGCGCGCCGGAACCCTCGACGCCGGAAAGCGCGATGATGCGGCCCGGCATCAGGTCGATCGAGATGTCGCGGAAGGCGTCGAGCCGGTCGGCGCAGCGGGCAAGGCGCCAGACCGGCGATCCGGCCTGGCCGGAGGCGGCCCTTGGCGCGGCGCGGGTTTCATCCGGCTTCCGGTCGCCGGCATGGCTTGCCGTCAGATGGGCGGCGATTGCGGTCTCGCTGATCTCCGCGCCGTTGATCTCGGCGCTGATGCGGCCATCGCGCAGCACCAACACGCGGTCGCAACTGCGCACGAAATCGTTCAGCCGATGCGTGATCAGCAGCACGATCCTGCCATCCCGAGCGAGCTCGCCCATGGTGGTGAAGAGCGCTTCCGATTCCTGTTCCGTCAGCGCCGAGTTGGGCTCGTCGAACAGATAGACGTCGGCATCGCTCAGCATGGCGCGGGCGATCTCGACGCGCTGCTGCACGGCGAGCGACAGATCGGCGAGTTCGTAATGCGCGAAGGCCGCGATCCCGAGCCGGGTCAGCACTGCCTCGGCGGCCGCCGGATCGACGGCGATGCGGCCGAACCAGTGGCCCTCGCGACCGACGGCGAGGTTCTGCTCGACCGTCATGTTTGGCCAGATATGCGGCTCCTGGTGCACCACGGCGACCCGCTGCCACACGTCCGCGACCGGGCCGTCGGGCCGCTGCAGTACGATCTCGCCGCTATCCGCCTTCTCCTCGCCGGCCAGCATGCGCATCAGCGTGCTCTTGCCGGCGCCATTCGGGCCGGCAATGCCGATGATGCTGCCCGAGGTGATGTCGAGATCCAGCCCGTCGAGCGCCCGCGTCGCGCCATAGCGCTTGGTGATGCCCTTGCCGGTGAGCCGGATCATGCCACGGCTCCCGTGCCCGAACGGACCGAGCGCTGGCCGGCGCTGCGGATCAGCTTCTGCGAGACGAGATCGAGCCAGACGGCGCCGATCGTCACCAGACCGATGAACAGGAGCTGGACGAAGGAGCTGACACCGAGCAAAGCGAGGCCGTTGTTGAGAAGGGCGAGCAGGATGACGCCGAGCAGCGTGCCCACAATGGTGCCCCGGCCGCCATTCAGGCTGGCGCCGCCGATGACGACCGCCGCGATGACCTGGAAGGACAGCGAGCTGGACTGGGTCGGGCCGACCGAGCCGACATAGGAGAAATCGAGGATGCCGGCGAGCCCTGCCATCAGCGCGCTCAGGACGAAGACGACATATTTGTACTTCTTGAGCGGAAGGCGGGCGACGCGCGCCGCTTCCGCATTGCCGCCCATCGCCATCAGGCGGAAGCCGAACACGGTGCGGTGGCGCAGGATCCAGAACAGGATGAAGGCGCCGACCAGCCACAGCGTCTCGACGGGAATGTCATAGGCCATCAGCGCCCCGCCGAGGCCGTGGAAGAAGGAGAGCTCCCAGGCGGGCGGCAGCGGCTCGTTATAGGCCGGGGTGAAGGTGGTGGCGTTGCTGATCAGCAGCGACAGGCCATCGGCCACGTTGAGCATGCCCAGCGTCGTGATGAAGGAGGGCAGGCCGGCACGGACGGTCAGGAAGCCATTGAGCAGGCCGGTGAGCAGGGCGATGCCGAGGCCGGCCGCCAGCGCCACCAGCAGCGGCGTCGTGAAGGGCAGGCTGCCGCCGCCGAGCCAGAGCGTGGCGGTGACCGTGCCGGCCAGCCCGTAGACCGCGCCGACCGAAAGGTCGATTTCGCCGAGCAGGATGACCAGCATCTGGGCGAAGGCCACCATGCCGAGCGCCACCATCGAGCGGACCAGCGTCAGCATGTTTTCGGGGCTGAGGAAGGCCGAACGCTGCGACTGGACGATGACGGCGATGAGGACGATAGCCAGCGCCAAACCGAGGGTTCGTAGGCTGTTCAGGACTTTTTGCTGCCCCAGGAGGGCAAGGGCGGACTGGGTCATGGTGGCTCCGGGACGGCAGCGACAAGGGAGAAGCAGGGACGGCGCGGAGATCGGATCCCCGCGCCGTCCTGTCGGCGCTGAAGGCTAGCGGGCGGCCTTGAGGCGCTCGCGGCCCGCGTCCACGGTCAGTTCGTTCGCGCCGCCGGCCTGGGTGATGACGATCGGGCGCAGGAACTGCATCGGATCGGCCGGGGTCTCGCCCTTGGCAAGGAACTGGGCGCACTGCTCGACCGGGGCCTGGGCCTGATTGTCGAAGCCCTGGTCGATCGTGACCAGCGTGTTGCCTTCGCCAATCGAGTCGAGGATGGCGCCGCTGACGTTGAAGCCCGAGGCGAACACCTTGCCATTGAGCTTCAGGTTGCGGATGACGTTGCCGACGCCCTCAATGCCCTGGTCGGTGTGGAAGAACAGGGTGACGTCCGGATTGGCGGTCAGGAACGGCGTGACCGAGTTCAGCACTTCCTGCGTCGTGAAGTTCTTGCCGGTCGGGATGCCGCTCTTCACGTCATTGAAGAACTTCGCGTCGGGGAACACCGACTTATAGCCTTCCATGAAGCCTTCCATGCGGGCCTGCGCCCAGGGCTGGTCAGGAGCGCCGCTGCCCATGGCGATCTGGTTGACCTTGATGCCCTTTTCCTTGATCAGCCGCGCGGTCGTCTCCCCGTTGATCTTGCCCGCCTGCACCTCGTTCAGCGCGTAGAAGGCGAAGCGCTTGGCCTTCGGCGCGTCAATGTTCAGCGTGAACACCGGGATGCCGGCATCGGCATATTTGTTGATGATGTTGGTGAACTGGTTCGGCAGCGGCGGCTGCAGGGCCAGGCAGTCGACCTGTCCCGAATTCAGCAGCGTTTCCAGTTCAGACAACTGCTTGGCGGTGTCGGGATTGACCGGTCCGACCATGCGGCACTCGGCGGAAAGCGACTTGTTGGCGGTCTCGCAGCCCTTCTTCGTGCCGATGCGCATTTCCGCGCCCTGGATCGGCAGGCCGGTGCCTTCGATGCCGACCACGATGTTGGCGGTCTCGCCCGCCTCGAGCTTCTTGACGATGCGGGGCGCGAGCTTGAACTCCCCCCAGGGCATGGTGCGGCTCTTCGCGCCGTCCGGCACGGTGATGCCGGCCGCGTGGGCCGAGGTGGCTGCGCCGCAAACACCGGCAAGCAGCGCGGATCCGATTACCGCGAGCATGCGGCTTCTAAGGCGGGACATGTGGCTCTCCGTTCGCATCTGGAAGTGTTCTGTTAGGCAGAACTATGTTTTGTGCACTTGAACTGTAACGGAGGGGCGCGGCTTGTCAATACGACCGCTGGGGTCGTCTGGCGGCGTTCGTGGTGAGGGGGGAACAGGCGCGCGGAAGCGCCCCCCGCACAGGCGGGAGGTCGTTCCGGACCGGTTGGCGGGACGGGGGTGTCTTAGCGCTCTGAGGGCAGGGCGGCGTGCGCGGGGCCGCCGAGCAGGAGGCTGATCCGATCGGCATGGGCGCGGACGATCGCGCCCAGGCGGTGCACGTCCTCGTCGGCGCGCTTCATCGTCGTGACGCTGATCGCGGCCACGGCGGCGCTGTTGCGGTCGTAGATCGCCGCGCCGACGCACAGCACGCCGATATTGTCTTCCTCGTTGTCGAGGGCATAGCCGCGCTCGGCGATCACCTTCAGTTCCTCGATCAGGGCCGCCGGTGTCGTGAGCGTGTGTTCGGTACGCCGCGGCATGCCGAGCCGCTTGAGGATGGCCTTGACCTCGTCCTGCGGCAGCCGCGCCAGCAGCGCCTTGCCGACCGACGAGCAATGCGGCAGCTCGCGGCGGCCAAGCGACGACATCATGCGGAACGGCCCCGGCGCATCGACGCGCCCGATGGCCACCGCATGGCCATCGTCCAGCACGGCGAGGCGCGAAGTCAGCTTCGTCGTGTCGGTGAGTTGCTGGAGGATCGGGGTGGCGATCTGGGTGATGCCCATCTCGGCCACGGCACGGTCGCCCAGATGCACGAGCGCCAGGCCGAGCCGGTAGAGGCGGCCATTGCCGACGCGGGTATCGGCCACGAATCCGCGCGCCACCATGGTCTGCAGCAGGGTGAAGGCGGTGCTGCGCGAGACGCCGATGGCCGCCGCGATCTCGCCCACGCCCATCCCCTTGCTGTCGCCCGCGCCCAGGGCTTCGAGCACGTCCAGCGCCCGGCCAACGCTGCGCAGCGGGTATTTGTCGGGAGTGCTCTCGTCAGGCGTGGTGGACACGGTTGGTTGCCTTCTGGTTTCGCCGCGCCTGCAACGTGCAGGGCGGATAGGGCCGTCCGCACAACCGATACGCGGAACGATGGCCCGTTGACAATATCCTCGAACTGCCCCTACGATTTGCATAACAGAACCATGTTCGGCTTAACAGAACAGATAAATGGTTGCGACGGGGAAGTGCAGGATGCGGTCGGAACGTCAGAGTTTCTGTCCCGGGGAGGCGCGCATGGATCGATCGGTTGCGGTCGGCAGACGCGATCTTCGCCGGGTGCTTTCGACACCGGCGCCGGCTGACGGATTCGTTCAGCCCCGATGCCGCGTCGGGCAACAGCCATAGCCGTCTGGGTTCATCCCCGCTTTTCCGGGGCCGTCGACGGTCTCGCATCTTTTCCGATCCCTTCTTGAAGGCGCCGCCGCTCTCGGTTGCGCCCGCATTCTGGAGCCGATAATGGGCCTTCGCTTTGCCGTCGATACGGGCGGCACCTTCACCGACCTGATGGTCGCCACGGAAGATGGCGTTCTCAGCATGCACAAGGCGTCGACGACGCCGTCCGATCCCGTCGCCGGGGTGATCGACAGCCTGCGGATCGCTGCCGAGGCGGCGGGCGAGGACCTGCACAGCTATCTGGGTCGCGGCGAGATCCTCGTCCACGGCACGACGCATGCGATCAACGCCATCGTCACCGGCTCGACCGCCCGCACGGCCTTCCTGACGACCAAGGGCCATCCGGATACGCTGGTTTTTCGCGAGGGCGGGCGCATCGAGCCGTTCAATTTCACGGTGCCCTACACCGAGCCTTATGTGCCGCGTGCACTCACCTTCGAGGTGCCGGAGCGCATCACGGTCAGCGGCGCGGTCAAGACCCCGCTGGATGAGGCGGCCGTGATCGAGATCCTGGCGAAGCTGAAGGCGGCCGAGGTCGAGGCGATCGGCGTGTCGTTTCTGTGGTCGGTGGTTGATCCGGCGCATGAACTGGCCGTCGGCGCGCTGATTGAAAAGCACCTGCCGGGCGTGCCCTACACGCTGTCGCATGAGATCAACCCGTCGATCCGCGAATATCGCCGCGCCTCCTCGACCTGCATCGACGCCTCGCTGAAGCCGGTCATGGGCGCCTATATGCGCGGCCTCGAACAGCGCCTGCGGGACGCCGGCTTCCAGGGCCGCGTGCTCGTCGTCACCTCGCAGGGCGGCGTGATGGACGCGGCGCGGGTGGCGGAAGCCCCGGTGCATCTGATCAATTCCGGACCGAGCATGGCCCCGGTCGCGGCCAAGGCCTATGGCGCCGATGACGCGGCCGAAACCCTGATCGTCGGCGACACCGGCGGCACCACCTTCGACGTCTCGCTGGTCCGGCGCGGCCGCATTCCGCGCAGCCGCGAAACCTGGCTCGGCCAGCCTTTCCGCAGCCACATGACCGGCATGCCCTCCGTCGACGTGAAGAGCATCGGCGCCGGCGGCGGTTCGATCGCCTGGGTCGATGCGGGCGGCCTTCTTCATGTCGGTCCGAAGAGCGCCGGTGCGGTTCCGGGCCCCGTCTGCTATGGCCGTGGCGGCAAGAAGCCGACCCTGACCGACGCCTCCGTCGCGCTCGGCTTCATCGATGCCGAGTTCTTCCTCGGCGGCAAGATGGCGCTGAACAAGCAGGGCGCGCTCGACGCGATCCGCACCGACGTGGCCGAGCCCCTCGGCAAGACGGTCGAGCAGGCGGCCGAGGTGATCGTGGCGCTGGCGACCGAGCACATGGTCCAGGCGATCATGGACATCACCGTCAACCAGGGCATCGACCCGACGCAGGCGACCTTTGTCGCGGGCGGCGGCGCCGCCGGCATCAACTGCGTGGCGATCGCCCGGCGTCTCGGCTGCAAGCGCGTGCTGGTGACGGAAGCCGGCGCCGCGCTCTCGGCCTCCGGGGCACTGATTTCCGACCTGACCGCGCACCAGCAGGCCATGTTCCATTCGCGCAGCGACAGCTTCGACGTCGACGGCGTTAACAAGGTGCTGGCCGGCCTCAAGGCCTCCTGCGACGCCTTCGCGGCAGGCCCCGGCGCCGGCGCCAAGGCGGTCGAAATCGATTGGTCGACCGAGGCGCGCTACATGGACCAGGCCTGGGAAATCGAGGTCCCGCTCCGGGTGCCGAGCTTCGTGGGCGGCGATGACGTTCGCACGCTGGTCGCCGATTTCCACCAGATGCACCAGGATATCTTCGCCGTCAGCGACGACAAGGCGGAGATCGAGACCGTGAGCTGGAATGCCGAGGTGCGCTGCCGCATCGGCTCCGGCGTGCCCGGCCGTCTCGCAGCCGACAGCCGTCCGGCCAAGCTGCCGTCGCGCCCGGTCCGCTTCCTCGGCACCGACTGGATCGACGCCGATGTCTGGCGGCTCGAATCCATCCCGGAAGGCCAGCCCTTGCTTGGCCCGGCCATCGTCGAATCCGATTTCACGTCGATCGTCATCGATCCCGGCGCAAAGGCCTGGCGCGACGCATCCGGCAATCTCGTCATCGAAGTCTGAGCGGAGAGAGACCCATGTCCGACACCAACAAGATGGATGGCTCGACGCTCGCGGTGCTGACCGCCCGCTTCGAGGGCATCGCCCGCAAGATGGCGAACACGCTGCACCGCACCGGCCGCTCCGGGATTCTCACCATCGCGCGCGATTTCTCCTGCGTCGTGCTGACAGCCAAGCACGAGCTGCTGGCAACGGCCGAAAGCCTGCCCAACCATGTGCTGCGCGGGCCCGACATCATGTCGCGCACGATGACCGACAATCATCCGGTGCTGAAGCGCGGCGACGCCTTCCTGCACAATTCGCCCTATCACGGCTGTACCCATCCCGCCGATCACTCGATCCTGATCCCGATCATTGACGAGGCGGGCGTTCATCGCTTCACCGTGCTCGCCAAGGCGCACCAGGCCGATTGCGGCAACTCGCTGCCGACGACCTATATGGGCGCGGCGCTCGACGTCTATAATGAGGGCGCGCTGATCTTCCCGGCCGTGAAGGTGCAGGACAACTACCAGCACGTCATGGACATCATCCGCATGTGCCAGATGCGCATCCGCGTGCCGGACCAGTGGTGGGGCGACTATCTGGCGACGCTGGGCGCCGCGCGCGTCGGCGAGCGCGAGATCCTGGCGCTCGGCAAGGAAATCGGCTGGGACCGGCTGGAAGACTATTCGCAGCAATGGTTCGACTACAGCGAGAAGCGGATGATCGAGGTGATCCGCGCACTGCCCAAGGGCCGCGTGACGCGCACCAGCACGCACGACGCGTTCCCCGGCACGCCGGCGGAAGGCGTGACGATCACGGCGACGGTCGAGGTCAAGCCGGAAGAGGCGATGATCGAGGTCGACATGACCGACAACCCTGACTCGATGCCGAACGGGCTCAACCTGTCGGAGGCCTGTTCGCTGTCGGCGCCGATGATCGGCATCTTCAATTCGATCGATCACACCGTGCCGAAGAACGAGGGCAGCTTCCGCCGCATCAAGATCCACCTGCGCGATGGCTGCGTCGTCGGAAGGCCGCGGCATCCGACTTCCTGCTCGGTCGCGACCACCAATATTGCCGATCGCGTCGCCAATCCGGTCCAGGCGGCTTTGGCCGAACTCGCCGATGGCCTCGGCCAGGCCGAGACGGGCGCCTTGATCCCGCCCTCCTGCGGCGTGGTTTCCGGCGTGCATGACGGCAAGCCCTTCGTCAACGAGGTTTATCTCGGTTGCACGGGCGGGGCTGGCACGCCCTGGACGGATGGCTGGCTGACCATCCTGCATGTCGGCAATGCCGGCATGTGCTACCAGGACTCGATCGAGATCGACGAGCTTCGCCACCCCATTTTTGTCCATGCGCGGCGCCTCATCTCGGATTCGGAAGGCGCGGGAAGGTTCCGTGGCGCGCTCGGCGCCTATTCGGAGTTCGCGCCGGTCGACTGCTCGATGACGGTCGCCTATGTCAGCGACGGCAACGTCAATCCGGCGCTGGGCACCCGTGGCGGCCTGGCGGGGGCGACCTCGGCGCAATATCGCCGCCTGGCCGACGGCACGCTGCAGCCGGTTCCGGCCTGTGCTGAAGTCGTCATCGGTCCCGACGAAACCATGGTCTCGATCAGCGGTGGCGGCGGTGGCTACGGCCATCCGCATGAGCGCGATCCGGCCCGCGTCCTGCACGATGTGAAGGAAGGCTGGATCAGCCGCGACCGGGCGGCCTCGGTCTATGGCGTCGTACTGACGGACGACAACCGCGTCGACGCCGAACGGACCGCGGAGGCAAGGCAGGCGCTGGATCCCGCCTAGCGCTTTCGCGAAGAAATGCCGGATCGCGCAACGAGACCGCGATCCGGCAAGTTGTGGGGGCTGGTCCTGTGCGCCGGGCGGGCTGACCGGTCAGCGCGGGGCAGGGGCCGGGCCGAACGGGTTGAGCGCCAGCGCCCTGGCCACGGCGGCGACGGCGGCCTGGGCCCGCACGCTGTTGCCGACCGGGTCGAGCGGCGGCGAAAAGGCGGCGATCGCCATCTTGCCGGGCGCAACCGCGAGGATCCCGCCCCCGACGCCGCTCTTGCCCGGCAGGCCGACCGTATACGCCCAGTCGCCGGAGGCCGAGCATGCCTTCCGTCCTTTGCACTTCCGTGATCATCAGAAGGCCGAAGCATCAGCGAGAATAGTCGAGTCCGATAAGGCGGATCCTGCCGTTGTCTGCGAACGATTCGGGTGTAAATTGGTTTCTCGGGCAAGGGTAGATGGCGCTCCGCGGCGGGGCTCCCGATCGCGACCAAGGAACCAGGGTGAGCGTTTTCTGTCTGATCGCGGTCCGGAACGAAGAACGGTACCTGCCCGGCTTTCTGCACCACATCCGCGACCATGTGGACGGCATCATCGCCCTGGATGACGGCTCCACGGATGGAACGACGCAAATTCTCGCCAACGAGCCGCGCGTTGCATCCGTCCTCAGCGAGGCGCGCGGGGGACCGCCGCATGCGAACGAAACCCGCAACCGCCACCGCCTGCTGGTCGAGGCTGCCCGGCTCGGCGCCCGGTGGGTTCTCTGCGCGGATGCCGATGAGCGGTTCGAAGATGCTTTCCTGCGTCGCTTGCCCCAGGAGGCGGCGCACGGCGACCGCACCGGCCGCGTTCTTCGTCTGGTCCGCATCGTCAATCTATGGAACGCGCCGGACCAGTTCCGCGGCGACGGCCTTTGTGGACCGCGCTGGACGGTGCGCATGTTCCAGGTTCCGGCGGGCTTCACGCCGCGCCCATCCGCCTTGCACCGGCCCTGGTTTCCGCCGGAACTCGACGCGGCGCCGCAGGCGCGCATGAACGCCTATCTGTATCACCTCAGCATGATGGATCGGCAGGATCGCGAAATCCGTTTCGAGAAATTCCGCGCGATCGATCCCCGTAACGAGCATCAGGCGGCTGGCTACCAGCATCTCGTCGATGAAAGCAATCTGACGCTGCGATCCGTGCGTCCCTGGCGCGGCTATACCGATCTCTCCGGCCCGGCGACGAGAGGTCGCGTCCTACCAACCGGCTATTCCGCCATCCCGGCGCCGGCGCTGCCCGATCGCGCCCTGTTTGACGAGGCGTTGTATCTGTCTCTCAACCCCGACGTTCGGCAGGCGGTGGCCAAGGGTCATTTCCAGAGTGGCTGGCAGCACTTTGAACGGCATGGTGCTGGCGAAGGCCGCAACTGGCGTTCCATGCCGCGCTTCACGGGACTGGATTTCGGCTCGATCTTCCAGAATTGGCGAAGCGCGAAATCATGACGTCCGGCTCGCTGTCTTCCCGCTCTTGCCGCGCTCCTGGAAAGCCGCTTGCTTGTTGAAACGCCGAAATCTGGTGGTCCTCCACCTGGAGAGCATTTCCTGGCGGACGATCCAGTCCTTTCCGGAAGCATTTCCGCATTTGAGCCGGTTTATGCCGACGGCGCGGGTATACCGCTCTTATTTCTCGTCCGCGACCTCGACCCAGATGGTCCTCGCCTATCTGTTTCACGGCAATGATTTTGAGATGGATGCGGGGACCGGTCTCTGCAAACCGGCCGCCAACAATCCTAGTCTCTTTTCGACACTGGAAGAGACCGGCTACCGGACGGACTTTCTCTGCGCCAGCGCCCAGCCGGCAAAGCGGATGCTTCCCTTGCTTGCCGACAGTCTGCCCCCGGTCTGGGCGACGAACGACTTCAGCGCGCTTTCGCGCAAGTTCGACGATGCGACCGACACGAACGGCTTTGCGATCTATGTCTGGAACCTGGTGACGCATATCGAACATGCGATGGCGCTGGCGCCGCATGCCGAGGGTCTCGACGATCTGATCGGCGGCGCGTGCGCGGTCGCGGACCACACGCTCGGCGCGATGCTCGCCCTGCTCGAGCGCAAGGGGCTGATGGACGATACGACCATCGTGATCTTCGGCGATCATGGCGACGACTACTGGACGCACGGCTTCAAGAAGGGGCTGCTCCACGGCGTCGAGCCGCACACGCAGATCGTTCATTGTCCCTTGCTCATTCGTGATGCGTCCTTGCCGGCCGGAAACGACTACGGCTTGGCGAGTACCATCGATCTCGCGCCGACATGCCTCGATCTTCTCGGCATCAAGGCGCTGTTGCCGTTCGCGGAGTCCGGCCAAAGCCTGGTCCAGACCGAGCGCCGGACCGTCGCGTGTTCCCAGAATTTCACCGGCAGCCAACCCGACTCGGTCGACATGGACACGCGCAAGGCCTTCGCCGTCCATAATGGCTCGCACAGCCTGCTGGTGAGTTCGCGCGGCATGGAACTGTTTAATCACCGCCTCGATCCCGGCAATCATTGCAACTTGCTCCATTTTTTTGACCTCGATCGCGATGGCGGCCTGGTCTTCGTCGGGGCGGATGGAGCCCGGCCGCATTTTGCGACCGCTATGGCCCACATGCTCGGTCGCCAGGGCACGGTCGGCGATGACTTCCAGCGCTTGCGCGCTGCGCTTCGCACATGGCTCGGCAAGAAGCAGGCCTATATCGAGGCCCGGACGCCGGCACCCTCACGCGCTCTCGATCCCGCTTGCCTCCACCGGATCAACCGGCATGGCCGTGACGCGTTCTTCGACCGAGCCGCGGCAAACAACGATTGGATTCCGCAGTCTTTGCAAAAGGTCTGGAATTCCCTTCTTCGACGGAGTGACGATGTTCGACGCTAAGGCGCGCAAGCCGCAGGCGGCGCAGGCCCTCATCCAGGCGGCTGGTGGAGGCACCCGATTGGGGCTTGGCCCCAAGGCTTTCGTGCCGTTGGGCGGCCAGACCTTGCTGGAACGCTCGATCACGCTTTTCCGCGACATCGCCGAAAGCATCCTCGTCGCAGTTCCGGCCGCCGACTTCGAGCGCGCGCGGGCGCTGGTTGGAGCCCCCGGCGTCACGATCCTGGTCGGTGGCCCCACGCGCAGCGACACGACCCGAAAGCTGATCGGGGCGGCGACGGCCCCCTGGCTGATCCTGCACGACGTCGTCCACCCGTTCGCGACCACGGCTTCGGTGCGGCAATTGCTGGATGCGGCGAGGGAGCCGGGCGCCGCCGCGCCCGGCATTGTCAACACCGAGTATCTCTATCGCCGCGACGGAGAGATCCTGCATGCGCCGGGCGATGTGCTGGTAGGCCAGAAGCCCGTCGTCTTTTCGAGCGAGGCGGTGAAACGGGCTTACGAGCGACTGGACGCCGCCGACGTCTCCGGAGATCCGAGCCTGCTCGAAGTGCTCGAGATAGCCGGCATTCGCACCGCCTTCGTCGAGGGCAGCGCCCGCAACATCAAGATCACCAGTCTGGAGGATCTCGAACTGGCGGAGGCGATGGTCGCGCTGGAACGCCTTCGATCGAAGTCTTGACGTCAGGCGGTTTGACGCTGCCCGCTTTCGGTGGTCGATCCCCCGCGCGCCGATAGCGCCGGCGTCGGCGTGCTGGACCAGAGCGTATCTTCCAGCCGCTTGCCGGCAAGCCCGGGTAGCAGGCCGAAGACACGCTCCAACGCATGGTGCAGCGTGCCATCGAGCTGGCCGGCCTCGGGCGGGAAGGAGTCGATGTCGAGCGGCAGCTGCGCCAGGGCGTCTAGTACGTCGCGCCGCACCCAGAACATCGTCCCTGCGAAAAATTCGACGACAAGCCTGTCATCGGGCAAGCCAAGCTGCTGCGCCAACATTCGGATCTGTTCGTGGTTCGCGCCCCATACGGAATCGAGCCCCATATGCTCGTTGGGTAAGCGGAACCGACGCGAGCCGATCATGCCGATCTCGGGGGTATCGGAGAAGCGCCGGACGATCTCGTCCACGACGTCGCGGGAGCCGATCAGGTCGCCGACGCTCGCCCGCCGCCACATCTCACCCAGCACAGCGCGCGCGCCCGAGGCGCCCGAACGCTTGCCATGCAGCTTGCACAGCAGATCCAGCCCATCGAGATGTCCGTCCCGCAGCAGGCCAATGAACGGTCCGATATCGCGGCCTCGATTGGGGTAGGTCTTGATGACTGCCCCGGGGAAGCCATCCGTAATCCGGGCGGCGAGGTCGGGATCTTCCGCAGTCGTTGTGACGAGAAGCCGCAACGGGCGTTCCAGTCCGGCAAGCAGCGCCTCGAATTCTGGCCAGAGTTCGACATAGTGCAGATGCAGCACGATGCCGATCCGGGGCCTTGGATCCACGGCGCGCGGCTGATACGGCCGGGCGGGAGGCTCCACGGCCCGTGCCATCACCTCCTGGAAGTTTTGGCTCTCGACGCCCAACCCCCAGCCCCGCAACGTCCGCAGCGTGGCGGCCAGTTCATGCGCTTCGGGTCCCCGGCCATACAGCAGCGGCGTCAGTCGAAGCCCGTCGACGATCTCGATTCCCAACCGGCGTTCGGCGCGGCGAAAGCTTGGCCCCAGCCGGCGTAGCCATCGCAGGAGCGGAACCCGTGTCGCCATGGCGACCTGCTGCGGACTGAACGTGATCCTCATCGCCGGTAGCGAGACTTCCAGAACATAGCGGGTGCGCCCGAGGCAAGGCACATAGATCGTGGAGGCTTCCGGCTGGCCGTGTCGACTGATCTGGAGTGGCACGAAGGGGCGCTGTCCCGGACGGGCTTCCAGTTCGAGCAGGTAGCGGATGGGGCGTCGTGAGGATCCGCGCAGGTCGAGGCCCGCGCTGGACCGGTCCGCTCTGCGTGCCCGGCGCCAGAGGCGTGCGAGTGGTCTCAACAGACCGGAGCTGCCATGGGTGTCGGACATCGGGATGGCCTCCGGGCGCCATCTTGGTTTCCTGTACGTCGCGCGCTCGATATCTGCGCCAGACGCTCGGCGCAAGGCACATCGCCCGGCTTTCCGCGAATGGATGCGTGTCTTCGATGGCTCGTCGCGGGAAGAACAGAGTAGGAGCAAGAACCGATCTTGCATGATTCTTGCTTGCGTCTCATCTCGATGCGGGGTGTGCGAGGGACTGATGGGTCGCCGATGAAACCAAATGCCATCCGGGTCGTGGTGGTCGACGACAATGCGGTTCGGGCGGCCATCCTCGTCGATGGCCTGCGCGAGGCCGGTATTGATGGCGTCGAGGTGATCGAGACCAGCACGCAACTCGTTCGCCGGCTGGCCGCCATCGATCCCGACGTCATCATCATCGATCTCGAAAATCCCAGCCGCGACATGCTCGAGCAGATGTTCCAGGTGTCTCGCGTCGTGTCGCGTCCCGTGGCGATGTTCGTCGACCAGTCCGACCAGGCCATGATCCGTGCCGCCGTCGATGCCGGCGTCTCCGCCTATATCGTCGACGGGCTGAAGAAGGAGCGGGTGAAAGCCATCGTCGACATGGCGATCAGCCGCTTCGAGGCGTTTGACCGGCTGCAGCGCGAACTGCTGGAAGCGAAGAGCGAGCTGGCCGACCGCAAGGTGATCGACCGCGCCAAGGGAATCCTGATGCGGTCGCGAAACCTGTCCGAGGAAGAGGCCTATGCGCTGCTGCGGCAGGCGGCGATGAACGAGAAGCGCCGCATCGCCGACATCGCGCAGAGCCTCGTCACCGCGGCCGGATTGCTCGGAAAATAGCCATGCTGAATGCCAGGAAAGGCGGAAACGACGCCATGACCGCACGCTCGACGATGCCAGGCCCGGACGGCGTCCGGCTCGCCGGTCCCGCCGCGATCCGGCCGGACCAGAACCGCATCGTGCGCGTCGGCTTCATTCCGCTGCTCGATATCGCCGTTCTCGTCGCGGCGGAGGAGCAGGGTTTCGCGGCCCGCGAGGGGCTGAGCCTGCAACTGATCAGGGATGTCTCCTGGGCCAATATCCGCGACCGGCTCGCCTTCCATCAGTTCGATGTCGCGCACATGCTGGCGCCAATGGCCGTTGCTTCCTGCGTGGGGCTGGGCTCCAACCCGTCGCCGACCCTGGCGCCCTTCGTGCTCGGGCGCGGCGGCAATGCCATCACGCTCTCCGTCGGTCTCTATCGCGACATGCAGGCGCTGGCCGGCCTGGGCGGCACGGAGGATGCGCTGACCAATGCGCGCGCGCTGGCGCAGGTGATCGCGGCGCGGCGCGAGGCCGGGCAAAGGCCGCTGGTCTTCGCCATGACCTATCCCTTCTCGTCGCACAATTACGAGTTCCGCTATTTCATGGCGGCGGCCGGCATTGATCCCGACCGTGACGTCACGATGACCGTCGTGCCGCCGCCGCTGACCGCCGATGCGATGGCCGCCGGGGCGATCGACGGCTTTTGCGTCAACGCGCCCTGGAACATGATCGCGGTCGAGCGCGGCGTCGGTCGCGTCGTCGCGGTCAAGGCGGATATCTGGCCGGCCGCGCCGGAAAAGGTCCTGGGCGTGCGGCCGGACTGGGCCGAGAGCCAGCCCGAGACGCTGTCGCGCCTGATCGTCGCGCTCGATGCGGCGGCCAGATGGTGCGACGTGCCGGAAAACCGGCCGACGCTCGCCGCCATGCTGGCCGAGCCCGGCTATGTCGGCGGCTCCCCGGCGCTGATCGGCTCGCTGCTCACCGATCGCTTCCTCGTCGATCCCGACGGCACGCTGCGCGATATTCCGAACTACCTGACCTTCCACCGCGAGGCCGCGAATTTCCCCTGGATCAGCGAGGCGCTGTGGCTGTTCAGCCAGATGGCGCGCTGGGGCCAGGCGCCGCTGACGCCGCAGGCGATCGAGCGCGCGGCGTCCGCCTATCGGCCCGATCTGTATCGCCAGGCGCTGGCGGGCTCCTCGACGCCGCTGCCGCTCGCCGACCGCAAGGTCGAGGGCAGTCCGGTCGCCATCGAGATCGAGACCACGGCAGGGCCGATGCGGCTGCCTGCGGCGCCGTTTCTCGACGGGCGGGCCTTCGAACCCGACCGGATCGTCGACTATGTCGCCGGGTTTCCCGTTACCCATCCGACCTCGGGCAGCGGGCGCCACGACCTGCTTTAGCCGCCGAAAGCAGCATGTCGCCGCCCGCAATTCCGGCGCTGTGCTTACAAATTAGCCTTGAGTAAAGATGAGGCAAGGCCTTACACTTATTCCAAGCTGAGTTCGGTTATGATCGAATTCGCCGCCAGGGTGATCAACGAAGATACGCCCTTGGTCTGCCTCTGAAGAGGCTATCCCGACAACGACGTCGCCGCATTCGAGTGCATGAACGCACGGCCGCGACGCATGCATCCGTTTTCCGGCGACGATCCCGCTTTCTTCCGAATGCCTTCGGAACGGAAAGCCGTGTCCATCCCCCCGATGACAGGAGATCGCATGCCGCTTGCCAGCCGCCAGCCCCGTATTACCGCGCCGCGCATCGACCCGCTCGCCGTCCTGCCCATCTTCCTGCGGCTGGAAGGCAGGCGCGCCCTCGTCGTCGGCCACAGCGCCGCCGCGGCCTGGAAGGCGGAGCTTCTCGCCGCCACCGGGGCGACCACCTGCCTTGCTTGTGTGGGCGATGCGCCGCTGGCTCCCGAACTCGCGGCGCTGGTCGATGCCGGACGCATCTCGTGGCTTGGCGCCTACGAACCCCAACAGTTGCGCGGCATGGCGGTCGCCGTTTTCGATGCCGAGACGGACGAGCAGGCGGCGCAGTTTCGTGACCAAGCGCTGGCAGCGGGCATACCCCACAACGTCATCGATCGCCCCGATTTCTGCAGCTTTCAGTTTGGCGGCATCGTCAACCGCTCGCCCGTGGTGATCGGCATTTCAACCAGCGGCGCCGCGCCGATCCTTGGCCAGGCCGTACGGCGGCGGATCGAATTCGCGCTTCCCGCGACGCTTGCCGCCTGGGCGGAGCGCGCGGCCCGGATGCGCCGGACGGTCCTGGAAACGCTTCAGCCGGGGGCGGAACGCCGCCGCTTCTGGGAGCGGTTTGCCGACCTGGCGCTCGCCCCGGCATCGCCCGCCGAGGCCGGCGATCTCGCGCAACTCGTCGATGAGGCCCGGCGTGGCGAGGTCGCCGCGCCGGTTGGCCGCGTCACGCTGGTCGGCGCGGGCCCGGGCGATCCGGACCTGCTGACGGTCAAGGCGGTGCGCGCCCTGCAGGCGGCCGATGTCATCCTGTTCGACGATCTCGTCTCCGATGGCGTGCTCGAACTCGCCCGCCGCGAGGCGCGGCGGATGATGGTCGGCAAGCGCGGCGGCCGGGCTTCCTGCGCGCAGGACGATATCAACGCCATGGCGCTCAAGCTGGCGCGGCAGGGCAAGAATGTCGTCCGCCTGAAGTCGGGCGATCCGATGGTGTTCGGTCGCGCCGGCGAGGAGATCGAGGTGCTGCGGGCTGAGGGCATCGCTGTCGAGGTCGTGCCCGGCATCACAGCCGCGTCGGCGCTGGCTTCCAGCCTCGGCGCGTCGCTGACCCATCGCGACCACGCCCATTCGGTCCGCTTCGTCACCGGCCATGGCCGCGACGGCGACATGCCGGATCTCGACTGGCGCGGCCTTGCCGATCCTGAGACGACGCTCGCCGTCTATATGGGCGGCCGCACGGCCCCCGAATTCGCCCGCCGCCTGCTGGCCGAGGGCCGCGCCGCTGCGACCCCCGTCGTGCTGGCGCAATCCGTTTCGCGACCCGAGCAGACCATCCGCCACACGACCTTGGCGAGCCTCGCGACCGAACCTTCCAGCCGTTCCGACGGCCCGGTCCTGGTCGGCATCGGCGAGGCGTTCCGCCCCGCCGCGCAAGCCGAAATCTACCACCCCGACACCGCACAGACCCTTCTCTTTGGCACCTGAGGACAAGCAGCATGTTTGACGAGACCATCAGCAAACTCTCCGCCCTTGGCGCGTCCAAGGCCCGTCTGCTCGAAACCCACCCGGCCGGCTTCTTCATCGGCTCGGCCATGGCCGGCATCTATGTCGGCTTCGGCATCCTCCTGATCTTCAGCCTCGGCTCGCTGCTCGATCCGAGCATCCGGCCGCTCGTCATGGGCGCGTCGTTCGGCCTGGCGCTGATCCTCGTCGTCTTCGCCGGCGCCGAGCTCTACACCGGCCACACCATGAACATGACGATCTCGACACTGGAGGGTCAGACGACGCTCGGCCAGCTCGGTCGCGTCTGGCTGGCGAGTTGGGTCGGCAATCTCGTCGGCGCGATGCTTTTGGCCGGCCTGTTCGTCCTGGCCGGCGGCGGATCGATCCTCTCGTCGCCGAGCGAGTTCCTCTTCAAGGCGGCTGCTGCCAAGATGAACGCGGATCCGGTGCAACTGATCGCGCGCGCCATCCTCTGCAACTGGCTTGTCTGCCTGGCGCTCTGGATGTCGGCCCGCACCACCAGCGACGCCGCCAAGATGATCGCCATCGCCTGGTGCCTGTTCGCCTTCATCGCGTCTGGCTACGAGCATTCCGTCGCCAACATGACGGTCTTCGCGCTCGCCCTGTTCTCGAAGCATCCCGACACCATCACCTGGGCCGGCGCCGCCTGGAACCTGTTCTGGGTCACGCTCGGCAACACCTTCGCCGGCGCCATCCTGATGGCGGGCGCCTATTGGGTGGCGGCGGCGCGGCCTTCGTCCCGGTCCGTCGCCGGCATTGTCGCGGCCGAGTGAAGGAGGCGACGATGGGCCAGGATTTTCTCCCCGAACAGAAACGCTGGCTGGAGGGCTTTCTCTCCGGCGCGACGGCGGCGCGCAACGTCGCGCCGCCTGCCACCCCCGCCATGGCTGCCGAGCCGACCGGCCCGGACGCCGAGCAATGGAAGGCGCAGGACCGCACGGTGGCAGCCGGCGGCAAGCTGGTCGACCAGGAAAAGTGGAAGCGCGCGGATCATCCGTTCGAGGCCTATGACCGGCTGAGCCGCGAGGCCCGTTCCGGCGCCAAGCCGAAGCCGGAGGACAATTTCCGTTGGCGCTATCATGGCCTGTTCCACGTCGCGCCGGCGCAGGACAGCTATATGTGCCGGCTGCGCATCCCGAACGGCATCCTGACGCATTGGCAGTTCGCGGCCGTTGCCGATCTGGCCGAGCGCCTCGGCGGTGGCTACAGCCATGTGACGACGCGCGCCAATCTGCAGATCCGCGAAATCGTGCCGGAAAATGCCCCGTCCCTGGTCGAGGGGCTGATGGATGTCGGCCTCGTGTCCAAGGGGTCGGGCGCCGACAACATCCGCAACGTCACCGGCTCGGCCACGGCCGGCATCGATCCGCAGGAACTGATCGATACCAGGCCGCATGCTCGCGCCTGGCACCATCACATCCTCAATACGCGTGCGATGTATGGCCTGCCGCGAAAATTCAACGTCGCCTTCGATGGCGGCGGCAAGATCCCGACGCTGGAGGAGACCAACGATATCGGTTTCCAAGCGGTCGAGGTGCTGTCCGGCGCGCCGGTGCGCCCCGGCATCTGGTATCGCCTGACCCTGGGGGGCATCACCGGCCATAAGGATTTTGCCCGCGATACCGGCATCATCGTCGAGCCGGCCGAGGCGGTGCGCGTCGCCGACGCCATCGTCCACGTCTTCGTGGATCATGGCAACCGCACCGACCGGACCAAGGCGCGGCTCAAATACCTGCTCGACGACTGGGGCTTTGCCCGCTTCCTCGAGGAAGTCGAAAAGAAGCTCGGCGCGCCGCTGACCCGGATCGACGCCGCGCTGGTGGCGAAGCGGCCGGCGACCGACCGTGGCGCGCATATCGATTTCCACCCCCAGCGCCAGGCGGGGCTTTCCTGGGCGGGGATCGTCATTCCGGCCGGGCGGATGACCGCGCAGGAGATGCGGGCGATCGCGGCCATCGCGCAGGACCTGGGCGATGGCGATATCCGCCTCACCGTCTGGCAAAACGTCATCCTGTCGGGCATCCCGCACAGCCGCATCGCCGAGGCGAAGGCCCGCATCGAGGCGATCGGTCTCGCGTGGACGGCCTCCGCCGTGCGGGCCGGACTCGTCGCCTGCACCGGCAGCCGGGGCTGCAAGTTCGCCGCCTCCGACACCAAGGGCCACGCGCTTGCAATCGCCGATCATCTCGATGGCCGCATCGAACTCGACCAGCCGCTCAACATCCACCTGACCGGCTGCCATCACTCCTGCGCCCAGCACTATATCGGCGATATCGGCCTGATCGGCGCCAAGGTCTCGATCAACGAGGAGGGCGACCAGGTCGAGGGCTATCACATCCATGTCGGCGGCGGCTTCGGCGCCGACGCGCGGATCGGCCGGCTGCTCCAGTCCGATGTCAAGGCCGAGGACGCGCCCGCCCGGATCGAGGCGCTGCTGCGCGCCTATCTCGCCCATCGCGCGGACGCGACCGAGAGCTTCGCCACCTTCACGCTGCGCCACGACGCCGAAGCGCTGAACGCCATGACCCAGGAGGCCGCCACATGACCTTCCAGCCGACACCCTCGCCGACCAACATCGTGCCCGAGGGCGCGCCGTTCAGCGACGAGCAGCGCGCCTGGCTGTCGGGCTTCCTCGCTGCCGCCCTCGGCTCGCTCACCCCCGTCGACGCCGCCGGCATCCTGCCGCAAGGTCTGCTCGCTCCGGCGCCGGAAGCGCCCATCGGTCCGCCGCTGGCCAGCAATGACGATGCGCCTTGGCACGATGCCGCCATGCCGGCGGAGGAGCGGATGAAACTCGCCGAAGGCCGCCCCGCCAGCCAGAAACTGATGGCGGCGATGGCGCAGCAGGATTGCGGCCAGTGCGGCTATAGCTGCGCCGCCTATGCCAATGCGATCTTCCTGAAGGACGAGGCGCGGCTCAATCTCTGCGCGCCCGGCGGCAAGGAGACGTTCCGGCTGGTCAAGGCGCTGGCGGCCGAGCTTGGCGAGGCGAGCGCGGACGCCAAGGCATCGCCCGTTTCCGAGGACAAGCCCGCTGTGGCTGTCTCAAAGCCCGGCATGAGTCGCGAACAGCCGGTCGAGGCCGTGTTCCTCGGCCGCCGCCGCCTGAATGGCGCGGGCTCGGAAAAGGATACGCATCACGTCGAGTTCGACATCGCTGCGAGCGGCCTCGACTACGCCGTCGGCGACAGCTTTGGCGTCTTTCCGCGCAACAGCCTTGGCCATGTCGACCAGATCATCGCCATGCTGGGCGTCGCCCACACGACGGAAGTGCGCGGCCGGACGCTTCGCGAGGTGCTGCGGGACGAGGTTTCGCTCGGCCTTGCGCCCGATGCGCTCTACGAGCTCTATTCGCACATCCTGGGCGGCACGCTGCGCGAAAAGGCGCGGGAGCTGGCGCGTGGCGGCGATCCCGACGGCGACGCGGCGCAGCTCGACGTCTTCGCCGTGGTGCAGAAATTCGCTGCCGCCCGCCCGCATCCCGAAGCCTTCGTCGATGCGCTGGAGCCATTGCAGCCGCGCCTCTATTCGATCTCGTCCTCGCCGAAGACCGAGGCCGGTCGCATCACCTTGACCGTCGATGCCGTGCGCTACCAGGTCGGCCAGCGCAAGCGCCTCGGCGTCGCCTCTACCTTCCTTGCCGAGCGGATGGAGCCGGGCGAGACGCTGCGCTGCTATGTCCAGAAGGCGCATGATTTCGCCCTGCCGGCCGATCCGAACGCGCCCGTCATCATGATCGGGCCCGGGACCGGCATCGCGCCGTTCCGCGCCTTCCTCAAGGAGCGCGAGGCGATCACCGCGCCCGGTCGCAACTGGCTGTTCTATGGCCACCAGCGCCAGGCGACGGATTTCTTCTACAAGGACGAGCTGCAGGCAATGCGCGCGAGCGGACTGCTCACGCGACTTTCGCTGGCCTGGTCGCGCGACGGGGCCGAGAAGTTCTACGTGCAGGACCGCATGCTGGAAGTCGGTGCCGAGCTCTGGCGCTGGATCGGCGAGGGCGCGCATCTCTATGTCTGCGGCGACGCCAAGCGCATGGCCAAGGATGTCGAGGCGGCGCTGGTTTCCATCGCCGCCAGCCATGGCGGGTTGGGCGCGGACGAAGCTGTCGCGGCGATCCGTTCGCTCAAGAAGGCCGGCCGTTTCCAGGCCGACGTCTACTGAGCCCACAGGACGGGCAGGGGGCGCCCTGGACTATTGGGAGGAGAGGAGACCTGCCTCTTCCGCCGCGGCCATGAAGGCGTCCTGCGCAATCGCCGCGTCTCCGCCGCTCTCGATGAGGTCGGCGCAGGCGACCTGGGCGGCGAGATGTTTCAGCGTGCCGCGATGGGCCTCTGGCCAGCGATCGGACAGCCATTCCGCGGCGGCCGCCACATCCTGGATTTCCTGCGCCGCGGGCGGCTTGCCGAGGGTGATATGGAACGCGCTGCTCATGGCCGCTTCTCCTGCCTGTCCGTCTTGGTATCGGTTTCATCGGCATTCTCGTTCCAGCTGGAAGCCTCCCGCTCCCGGCTGCCGAAGATGCGCGGCTCGGCGCTGACGAGCCCGTCATTGCCGCTGCCGGCCTTGCCACGATGGAACTGGCCGGTGGCGTCCTCCTTCGTCGGGCTGGCGACGCCGTCGACGTCGGGCTTGGTTTTGTCGGAAGTGTCGCGCGTGGATGTCATTGTCGCGTCTCCTTGATGGGGCGCCCGGTCGGGCCTGCATGCACCCCCGAACGGGGGTGCCGTTGTTTGCAGCCCGTTTCGGGGTAGAGACCCCTCCAATCCCGTCGCGTTAAATTTGGTTGCTCTCGATCTCGAGAGGCGGGCAGTCCGGCTCATGGCGCGGGCCCCATCTGTCTTGATGCTGGCGCCTTCCAGGATGGGCCTTTCGCGCGGCGAAGAGCTACCGCTCGGAACTTCTCCGCCTCAGGATCCTTCAAAGAAAAGTAGGTCGCAGCGTGGAGGAGAACGATGTCGGAGATCCAGACCAGGGCCGGGGGCTGCCTGTGCAGGGCGGTGCGATACGAGACGAAGGGCGATCCGTTCAAGGCAGGCCTTTGCCACTGCGCTGATTGCCGCAAGGTCACGGGCACGGCGTTCCTGGCCTATGCCGACTGGCGGCCGGAAATGTTTCGCTACACCGGCGAGGTACAGGTCTATCAGGGCCGCTCCTTCTGCCCCCGCTGCGGCTCCCGTCTCTTCAGCCTGAGCGAAGAACAGGCCGAGGTCTATGTGGGAACCCTCGACGTCATCCCGTCCGGCATAAGCCCGGGCGTAGAGGCGTGGGTGAAGCG
This sequence comes from Kaistia defluvii, assembly GCF_040548815.1. Taxonomy (NCBI): domain Bacteria; kingdom Pseudomonadati; phylum Pseudomonadota; class Alphaproteobacteria; order Hyphomicrobiales; family Kaistiaceae; genus Kaistia; species Kaistia defluvii. The sequence goes on from NZ_JBEPSM010000002.1 coordinate 721,380, forward strand.
GCGCGAGTCCTGGCTGCCGCCGCTGTCCGGAATCCCGCAATATGACGAAGACCCGCCCAAGGCCGGCGCGACCGGCTGACCGGTGTCGGCCGCGGTCACACTATGGGCGTTGATCGACGCCGGGCGTTCACGGCGAAACCTGGAGGCCGGCCTTGCGGAGCGAGGCGAGGAAGCGCTCGCGGTCCGCCGGCATGACGTTGCGCAGTCCCACCCATGCGCGGACATTGGCGACGAATTCCGGCGCATGTCCGAGCAGCCACTGGCGCTCGGCAGCCGCCTCCTGCGGTTCGTCGCCTTCGGCGAAGACCGCCGCCGCGATGAGATGATAGGCGGGGTTGTCCATCACCGCCGCCCGTCGCACCCACATCTTCGCCGCCTCGTAGTCCTTGTCGATATAGGCGCAGATCGACAGCACGACCTCGTAATAGCCGAGCGGTCCGGGATTGCGCTGGAGTGCTTCGGCGACCAGGGCGCAGCCGCGCTTCCACTGGCCCGAATCCGCCAGCCGCACGCCATATTCGCCGACCAGCTCGGTATCGTTCGGGTTGGTCAGCATCGCCCGCTCGCCGACGGCCAGCGAGGCCTCGACCTGGCCATCGAAATAAAGCGCCAGCATCTTCGCCTGCAACGCGCGGACATTCTCGGGATCCAACTCCGTCGCCTTCTTGGCCGCGGCCGCCGCCCGTTCGAGCGAAGCCGGCGAGGTCGATTCCGCCACCGGATACTGAAAGCGCAGCTCGTCCATATAGGTCTGCGCCAGCAGCGCCCATGCGGTGGCATAGTTGGGAAAGCGCTCGACGGTTTCTTCCAGGCAGGTCCGCACGCGGGGGTGGGAGTGGGCGTCTAAATTGGCGCGATAGGTGAAATAGGAGAGGGTGCAGGAATAGGCATCCCAGTCGCCATTGGCGACCGAGCCGCTGCGTCCCGTATCGGCCTTGTAGATCACGCCATAGGGCTGGCCGACCGCCGTCGCGACCTGGCGCGCCAGGTCCGCCTCGACCGCAAGGCTCCGCGCGGGGTCGTAGCTCGCCTCGTAGGTCTTGGCCCAGAGCACGCTGACATCCTGGGCGTCGAGAATGCGCGCCTGCAGGCGGAGTTTGTCTTCGGCGACGCTGACGGCGCCCATCAGGACATAGCGGGAGCCGTGATCGGCCCCGTCGCGCTCGCCCTGCACCGTGACGATGTCCTTGAACTTGGTCAGTTGGTTGAGGACCTCCTGCGTCAGCCCGTCGGCGACGGATGAGGCGGCATCGGTGCGCGACAGATCTTCGAATGGGCGGACAAGCAGGCGCGGGACGGCCGGCGCGGATCGATCGATCGGCCAGGGCGACCAGCCCAGGGCGAACAACGCCCCGGAGGCGACGACGACCACGCAAAGGGCGGCGACGAGCGTGGCGGGCCACAAGGGCCGCCGCCTCGGAGCCTCTGGCGGCGCGGCCGGCTCGGGCTGCCGGGGCTCGAAGGCGGGGACATAGCCACCCTTCGGGATGGAGATCACGACCGGATCCGCGGACCCGTCGCTCTCATAATAATGCTCCAGCGCGCGGCGCAGCCGGACGGCTTCCAACCGCACGATCGGATCGGCATGGGCGTCGAAATCCGCGCCCCGGCCGAACACATCCGTGGCGATCGAGAACGCCTTGATGCGATCGGCCCGGCCGGCCAGCGTCTCCTCGACGACATAGGCCAGAAATCGGCGCGACCGGGGCGACGCGTCGAATTTCGCGCTTTCGAGGATCCTGGCCAGCGCCTCCCGCACACTCTTCGGCGTGGGCTCTTCGCCCGCCGCAGGTGTCGAACGGTCTGCCGGGGGCGGGGTCTCGCCCGCCGCTGTCGGACCGTGTCGGAGCGCCGCCAACCAACCCCGCATCGCCTTTGTTACCCCCACATGCTGCGTAACCTTACGCAGCGATATGCCCGCCGCACTCTATAGCTGCATTCCGGCGCAGGGAAGGACGACAGCGGGTCTGCCGGTCTTCTCCGCTGCTAAATCCGTGAGGGGCCGGGCGCACCAGCAGGTTGCGGCAGCCGTCCAGGCTTGTGTGCGGGGTCGGCAGGCCGTGGCGGCGATGCGCCATGGACCGGCCGGGTCCCATCAACCGACGAGGAGATCGGAAATGAAGACCGCATTGGCTCTCGTTCTTTGCGTCCTGGCTCTGGCGGCCTGCCAAAGCAACCAGTCGTCGACGGGAGGACTCTCGACGTGCCAGTCCACGGGCGCGGGCGGCACGACGGATGTGATCTGCCCCTGAGCCCCGGGCCCGCACGCATGAACAACAGGCGAACTGGGGTTCAACCATGGCAGGCGAGGAACAGTCTGGGGCAGGGCGAGACGGGGTCCCGGCCGCCATCCGCCACTTTCCAGCCCAGGCGACGGAGATCGAGGCGCTGGCACGCGAGAGCGAGCGCTTCCGGGACCTCTGCGAGGAACTGGCCGAGGCCGAAGCGGCGCTTTCGGCAGTCGACGGGCTCGAACTGGCCCTGCGCGCGGAACGGCGGCTGGAGTGGCTCGCCTTCGTGCGCTGGGCGCTGAAAGAGATCGACGCCGACCTGCGACAGGCACGGGTCGTGTCCATAGACCGGACCAGCGGGTCCGACGGCTGAAGCGGCCGCGCCCGCTTCCACTATCCACGAGGAGAACGACCATGAGGCGAATGAACCTGCTGGCAGCGGCGCTGTTCTGCGCCCTCGCCACTTCCGCCCAGGCACAGGACGCCATCCAGGCGCCGGCGCAGAAGCCGATCGGCGGCAGTTCCAAGACGCAGATCGAGCCGTCGCTGATCGTCTTGAACGCGGCCGGCGCGAAGCTCGAGGGCAACCGGCTCACGCTGATCGGCGCGGCGCCCAACGCGATCATCTTCGCCGACCGCCCGGTGCGGGCCGCCGGCCATGCGCTGACCGCCCATCTCCTGGAGGAATGGGACACTGGGTCTGACAGTTTCGCCAAGGATCCGCCCAACGCCACCGTCTCGGTCTTCGACAAGACCGGCGCGAGCGTCAAGGACGCCGTGGTGACGCTTCGCTCGCCCAAGGTGGACGGGGCGAACATCGTGTTCGATGTCGCCGTGCTAGAGGGCGACCTCGGCGATGCGGCGGGGCCGGCCTCGGTGTTCATCGACATCATCGGCATGCCGCTGACGCCGCTGTCCTTTGCCGGCGCCGCGCGCCGCACGGCCTATCGCGGCGCCTTCTACGCCGGTGCGGCAGCCGGGGCAGCCTATCGCTATCCGCCGCCCTACGCGCCCTATCCGGTCTATCCGCCCTATCCTTACTACCCGCCCTATCGCCCCTATTGATCCAGGAGCCATGACCATGGATATCACGCGCCGCACCGCGACCCTGCTGGGCGCCGGCCTGCTCGGTTCCGCCGCCCTCTCGCCCGCCTTTGCGCTGGATGGCCCCCTGTCCGACATCGTCGCCGGCCGCGACGACTTCTGGACCGGGGTCGAGGCCTACATCTACGGCTACCCGCTGGTCACGATGGAGATGACGCGCCGCGTCGTCACCAATGTGGCGGAGCCCAAGGGCACGCGAGCTCCTATGGGCCATCTCATCAAGCTGCGGGAATATCCCAACGCTTCGTTCCGCGACGTGACGGCCCCGAATGCCGATACGCTCTACACGACGGCCTTTGTGGATGTCGGCAGCGAGCCCTGGGTGTTCGCCTATCCCGACATGGGCGAACGCTACTTCCTGTTCCCGATGCTCGACGGCTGGACCAATGTCTTCCAGGTGCCGGGCTCCCGCACCACCGGCGAAGGCGCAAAGACCGTCGCCATCACCGGCCCCGGCTGGTCCGGCACGTTGCCGGAGGGCGTGGTCGAGTACAAATCGCCGACCAACATCGTCTGGCTGCTCGGCCGCATTTACTGCGAGGGCACGCCCGAGGACTATGCCGCCGTGCACAAGCTCCAGGACGCCTGCAAGCTGCAGCCGCTCTCGACCTGGGGCAAGACATATACGCCGCCGGCCGGCAAGGTGGACCCGTCCATCGACATGAAGACGGCGGTACGCGAGCAGGTCAATCGCATGACCGCGACCGAGTATTTCACGCTGCTCTGCGAGTTGATGAAGACCAACCCGCCGGCGCCCGCCGACGCGCCGGCGATCGAGAAGTTCGCTTCGATCGGCATCGTGCCGGGGCAGGATTTCGACAAGTCGAAATTCGATCCGGCCTTCGAGAAGCGGCTGCCGGATCTCGCCTTCGACCGCATCATGATGCATTTCAAGTTCAGCGATGGCGACGTGCAAAGCGTCAATGGCTGGGGCTTCACCACCAAGACCGGTCTTTACGGCACCAACTATATCCAGCGCGCCCTCATCACCGCCATCGGCCTCGGCGCCAACCGGCCGCAGGACGCGGTCTATCCGACCTCGCTCAAGGATGGCGGCGGCGTCTTTTCGCGCAGCTACAATGGCAGCGAAGACTATGTCCTGACCTTCAAGAAGGGACAATTGCCGCCGGTGAAGGGCTTCTGGTCGATCACCATGTACAACGACCAGTACTTCTTCGTCGAAAACCCGATCAATCGCTACTCCATCAGCGCGCGACAGGACCTGAAGAGCAATCCGGACGGCTCTGTTGATATCCTTATCCAGCACAAGTCTCCCGGCAAGGACAAGGAGTCCAACTGGCTGCCGGCGCCCAAGGACAAGTTCTACCTGATGATGCGCCTCTACTGGCCGGATGAGAGCGATCCGACGATCCTGAACGGCAGCTGGATCATCCCGCCCGTCGTGAAATCGAAATAGCTCCCTCTACGGGCGAGCGGCGGATCCTCCGGACCCGTCGCTCGCCCCTCGCCATCAAAGGGCTGCGCGTGCCGCGGAAACAGCGTTTCCTCCGGCCGCGCAGCCTTTTGTCCTTTGCAGAAAAGCCGAACGCGCCCCTGCATGGCTCGTGGTGTCCGCGGGCCCACCAGCCGGCTCGCCTTGGCTCGACCTTTCCGCCAATTGGACGTCCAAAGGGAACGCATTTCATCGCGCGCCCGTTCTCCTGAGCTTGCCAGGAGGATCGGATGGAGCGCTATTTCGAGAAATTCGCCAATGCCACAGCCAAAGCCACGGGCAGTTCGCCTGCCTTCCTGCTTTGCGTCGCCGCGGTGATCCTCTGGGCGGTTTCGGGGCCATTCTTCGGCTTCTCGGAAACGTAGCAGCTGGTCATCAACACCGGCACGACCATCGTGACCTTCCTGATGGTGTTCCTGATCCAGAATACGCAAAACCGCGACAGCGAGGCCCTGCAGACCAAGCTGGACGAACTGATCCGCTCCTCCGCTGCCAAGGATGAGTTCATGGGCATCGAGAAGCTGACGGACAAAGAGTTGGATGCGTTGCAGGAGAAGTGCCAGGCGTCGGCGGCGAAGGTTCAGGAGTCGCTGACCACGATCGAAAAACTGCGCCAGTCGAGGGCCTTCACCTAGCCCATGCTGCCGAAATTCTCAGGAGTCGCTGGCCTTGGATGAGATCAAGTCGCCGTCCTTCCCCTGGTACCCGACCCGCCGAACGGTTCACCTGTGCCTCGATATGCAGGGCATCTTCGCACCGGGCAATATTTAGCCGACCCCTTGGATGCATGCGGTCCTTCCCAATATTGTTCGGATTGCCGGCCATGCACCCGACCGCACGATCTTCACCCGTTTCGTGCCGCCGCCGTCTTCGGCCGAAGCGAGGGGGACTTGGCGTCACTACTACACGCTGCACAGCCAATCGACGCTCGACACCATCGACCCGGCCGCCATCGACCTGATCGACCCCCTTGCGGCCTTTGCTCCGCCTGCGGTCGTTATCGACAAGCCTGTCTACTCTGCCTTCCTGGGAACGACGCTCCGGCAAACGTTGATGGCGAGGGGCGCCGACGGGATCATCGTGACCGGAGCGGAAACGGATGTCTGCGTCCTCGCAACCGTGCTCGACGCGGTCGACCTCGGTTGGCCCGTCTACGTCATTTCGGACGGGGTCTGCAGTTCGACCGATGCGAGCCACGACGCGGTTCTGACGCTCTACCACACCCGCTTCTATCAGCAGGTCCAGGTGCTGACGACCGACGTCCTGATGGAAATCTGGCCACCCAGTTGAAGCACGCCCGGCCATCCTCGAGCGATTTGGAGCCAGCCCGCGCCTTGGCAAAAGCGCGCCTCTGTCGCATGGCCCGGGCAACCCGGGTGCCGTTCCGGCCATTGGAGGGACAGTGCGGAGTGGTTTGCGCAGCGACGGCAAATGGGAAGGCGAAAAGAGGATCGGGAAATGAGCATTGCCAAGGATAGCGGCACCGACATCGATCTGGGCCGCAAGGACACCGACAAGCAATCGGATCCCCAGCTGGGTCGCAAGGCGATCGATCGTGGCCAGGCGCCGCCGCGCGAGCGAGGCGTGATCAGCGAACTGGGCAGGAAGGAAATCGACAAGAGCGAAACCGCCAAGGCCGACACCGACGGCCGCAAGGCGATCGATCGCCCGGAAGAAGGTGGCTGAGCTGGCTGCGGCCGGATCGGGATCCGCTTGCAGGCGCCAGTACTTGGCGGCCCTGCCTGGGACAGGTCGCAAGTCTCAGGAAAATAGGTTCTGGGTCAGCGAAACGATGTCCCGTCTGCGGGCGTTCGAACGGTTTGTCTTCCGATATCGTTCCCGGCGTTCACAGTCTTGAATGGATTGATTCTACCTCGAACTAAATGGGCGCTGAGGGGTTGAGAGCATGCCGCATGAAAACAGTCGCCGGCATGCGTCAATCTGGAGAGTCCAATGCTCAAGTCCCTTGGAGACGTTACTTCCGAGCAGAATGTCAGTTCCTATGTCCTCGGCGTTCGGGACGAGCTGATTTCGGGATCGTTGGTCTCTCTTGCCAAGGTTTCCTTGGGGGATGTCGCCTTGAACGTCGTGCAGGGCCGAGATTCCATCTGGGTTCTGTTCCGTCGCAAGGGGGCCGGCGGCATGGCGATCCGCGCGGCCTTCATTCCGGGTGGCGGCTTCACCTGCAAACTCATCGAGCCTGGGCCGGATGAGGCGCTGCGCCTCTCTGCGACGAGCCCGCTCGGCGAGCATCTCGTCCTGATACACAAGGTCGACATCGGGCTGCAACGAGTTCGCATCACCCACACGCTGACACCCATCGCCCCACTGTCGATCCCCTTCGCGCCGCGTGATGTCTATCCCTTCGACGAGACCCTGGACCCGCTTGGCGCGGTCGGCGAGGTCGAGGCGGCCCAGCGCGGCCTGAACAGCGGGCTGGTCTATTTCCGCATGGCCGAGCCGGATTTCGGAAGCGTGCTGTACTTTCAAAATCTGACGGCGCTGAACGATTATTATCGTGCGACGCGGACCAAGCCGGATGGCGCGGTCGGCGGCGAATGGCCGGAACTCGGCTACCTGCCGCCGACGAAATCGAAGGACGGCGAGATCCATTCGCTGCCTCCCGGCGAGGCGGTCGTGCTCTCCGACGCCATCCTCGTGATCAAGCAATGCGACAAGCCGAACGAGACGGATTCGGCCCGCCATTTCCTGCAGATGCTGGCGGCGGCCTATACCGCGCTGGAGCTGCCCGTCGCCGAATACCATGACTGGGTGGATCGCGCGGAGCGCACGCTGAAGGACCTCGCCACGTCGCCGAAGGCAACCCAGAAGAAGTTCGGCGCCATCTATGCCCGTCCCTATACGGACGACGAATATCCCGACAGCATGGTGCAGATGTCGCTGCTCACGGCCATGCACAATTACGGTGTCTGGCGCGGTGAGGCCGATCCGCTGGAGGCCTCGTTCCGGAAGGGGCTCGCCAAGTTCTACGACCCGAAGCTCAAAAGCATCTGCCGCTATCTACCGGATGTGGGCGACGACAAGGACGCCAATGCGGTCGATTCCTGGTACCTCTACCACCCGCTGCTCAACCTGGCCTACCTGGCCTTGGACGGTGACGAAGAGGCGCGCAGCCTGCTTCTGAAATCGATCGATTTCGGCATCAAGGCTGCGCATCATTTCAAATATCGCTGGCCGATCCAGTACGATATCCGCGACTTCTCGATCGTTACCGCCGTGGCGCCATCGGACGGCCGAGGCCAGACCGACGTTGGCGGTCTCTACGCGCAGCTTATGCTGGTCGCCTACCAGCTGACGGCGGAAGAGCGATTTCTCGATGAGGCCAAGACGGCGATCGAAGCGGCCATGGGGCTGCGCTTCAACCTGAACTACCAGGCCAATCTAACCGCCTGGGGGGCGGCCGCCTGCATGCGGCTGTGGCGCATCACCAGCGACGAGCGCTACCTGCAGCAGAGCTATGTCTATCTCGCGAGCTTCTTCCACAATTGCGAGATCTGGGAATCCGAGATCGACAACGCCGCCCTCTACAAGAATTTCCTGGGCGTCACCTGTCTCCAGGATGCGCCCTACATGGCCATCTACGAGTGTTTCGAGTCGTTTGCCGCGTTCGAACGCTATCTTCAGGATGGCGGTCCTGACATGGACCCCGCGGTTCGCCTGCTGCTCAGCGAATACTGCAAATATGCGCTCGACCGCGCCTGGTATTACTATCCCGATGCGCTGCCGAAGCAGGTGCTCGCCACCAAGCAACGCAACGGCCATATCGACCGGAAATTGTCGTTTCCGCTCGAAGATCTTTATCCCGATGGCCAGCCCGCGGGACAGGTCGGCCAGGAAGTCTATGGCGCGGGCGCGGCCTGGATCTTCGCCAGTCGCGCCTTCCATCACATCCAGGACGCGCCGTTCCGCCTGCAATGCGATCACTTCATCGTCTCGCTCGAACATCAGGGCGGCAACGCGATCGGCCTGCAACTGACCGGAGATGGTCGCGGCCGGGCCACGCTCCATTGCCTCCGCCTCAAGCGCAGGCGCCTGCCCGAGTTCAACCTGCGAACCATCGCGGGGGCCCCCGTCGAACCCGTCGCGATCCTCAAAGACCGAGTTCAGTTTGACGTGCCGGCCAATGCCCACCTGGTGTTGAGCTGGGAACAGAAAAGGAGAAGCTGATGCTGAAGGAGCGTACATCCCTCGAAGGAAAACGCATCCTCGTAACCGGCGGCACCACCGGCATCGGGCGCGCGACGGTCATTCTCCTGGTAGCCGAAGGCGCCCATGTTCTGACCTTCGGCCGGGACGAGAAGCCATTGGCCGAGGTCATTCGCCTGGCGGAAGGAGGACGCGGCAAGGTGTTTGGAACCGTGGCCGACGTCACCTCGAAAGAGGATCTGGCCCGGGTCTTCTCCGAGGTCGACAGCAAGTTGGGCGGCCTGGACGTCCTCGTCGCCAATGCCGGCATCGCGTCGGAACCGCTCGACGAAGCGTCGGATGACGAATGGCGCTATGTGATCGAGACCAATCTGGTCGGCTACATCGCCGCTTCGAAGGCGGCGATCGACCGCATGAAGAAGCAGGGCGCCGGCCAGATCGTGATGATCGGCTCGATCAGCGCGGATCTCAAATCGCCCGGCGAAAGCATCTACGCGACCACCAAGGCCGGCAACCAGGCTTTCGCGGAGACGCTGCGAAAAGAGCTCGCCCAGAAGAACATCCGTGTGAGCTGCATCCAGCCCGGTTCGGTCTCCAGCGACATGCAGGAGTCCTCACCGGAAGAACAACGCGAGAAGATCCAGAAGCACGAGATGCTGGAGGCAGAAGAGATCGCCGAGGCGGTGCAGTTCATCCTGACCCGCTCCGAGCGCTGCGACGTCGTCAATCTCAAGATCGAGCCGCGTCTGGAAGACTATTCCTAGCACAGGCGGCGAGCGCTCTGGGGCGGCAGGCTATACGAGCCGTCCAGCAAAGATCTGGCCACTGCTCGGGTCTGCCCGCCAGCAGTCACCAGCGTCGCTCGCGGAACAAACAGCAAGAGTGGCCAGCACCAAGGCCACACCGGGGCCGCGCCTTGGCGGGCCTCTCAGTCCGGAGACATCCCATGAAAGCTCTAACCTGGCACGGCAAAAGCGATATCCGTTGCGAGACGGTGCCCGATCCGACAATCGAGCACGACCGGGACGCGATCATCAAGGTCACGGCCTGCGCAATCTGCGGATCCGACCTTCACATCTTCAACGGCGTCATTCCCGAGATGAAATCGGGCGACGTGTTGGGCCACGAGACGATGGGCGAGGTGGTCGCAGTCGGTCGCGGAAACCAGAAGCTGAAGATCGGCGACCGTGTAGTCGTTCCCTTCACCATCTCCTGCGGCGAGTGCTTCTTCTGCAAGCGGGGAATGTTCTCGGGCTGCGAGCGGAGCAACCCCAACCGCGAGACGGCGGAAAAGATGTGGGGCCATTCGCCGGGCGGCCTGTTCGGCTATTCCCATATGCTGGGCGGCTATAGCGGCGGGCAGGCCGAGTATCTGCGGATACCATATGCCGATGTCGGCCCGATCAAGGTGCCGGATTCCCTGACGGACGAACAGGCGCTGTTCCTCTCCGACATTTTTCCGACCGGCTACATGGCCGCCGATTTCTGCAACATCCAGGGCGGTGACACGATCGCTATCTGGGGCTGCGGTCCGGTGGGCCAGATGGCGATCCGCAGCGCATTCCTGCTTGGGGCAGGGCGGGTGATCGCGATCGATACGGTGCCGGAACGGCTGGAACTGGCCCGCGCGGCCGGGGCGATCACACTCGACTTCAAGGAGCGCGATGTCTATGAGCGCATCCAGGAACTCACGGGCGGACGCGGCGCCGATGCGTGCATCGACGCGGTCGGCACCGAACCCGATGCCAGCAGCGGCCTGGACGCCGTCGTCGACCGCATCAAGGTCGCCACCTATCTGGGCACCGACCGCCCGCATGTCCTGCGCGAAGCCATCATGTGCTGCCGGAACTTTGGTACGGTTTCGATCGTCGGCGTCTATGGCGGCAAGCTCGACGGCATCCCGATGGGCTCCGCGATCAATCGCGGCCTGACCTTCCGCATGGCGCAGACCCCGGTCCAGCGCTATTTGCCGGAACTGCTCGGCAGGATCGAGAAGGGCGAGATCGATCCCTCCTTCGTCATCACTGATCGTGGCTCGCTCGAGGATGGTCCGGACCTGTACGCCAAGTTCCGCGACCGCAAGGATGGCTGCATCAAGGTCGTGCTGAAGCCCTGATTGGTCCACTTAAAGATCTGCCTGCCCCTTGGGCCATCGCTGGAGGGGCAGGCCCGATTCTTTCGGGAAGAGTACGGCACGCCGCCGAAGCTGCCGCTGGTTGTCGGCGGGGGCGGCAACCAGACGGACAACGGACTTAGATCGCGCTGTGCGCCAGCACACCGGCGTCGACGCCGAGCGACTTCGCCAGCGCCACGCGCGTCTGCAGCGAGAGCTCGCCGCCGTCTTCCGCGTTGCGGATCGCCTGCTCCTCGACGCCCGCGATGCGGGCGAGATCCTCGATGCTGTAGCCTTTCCACTCCCGGACGGCCAGCAGGGGCGTGACGCCGCGATCGATCGCGGCAATCACCTCCGATGGAAGCGCCTTGTTGGGCTCGGTTCCGAAATCATGGCTGGATTCATCGGGCATGAATCGATCTCCTCGCTTGGGATCCAAAGGCTCGCGCAGGCGAGCCGTACGCCTTCGATGAGGCGGCCTGTATCGGCTCGCGGCGTCCCGCCTTGACAGGGCAGGCCATCCGGCGGGACGCGAGCCGTAGCCGCATTTGCCTTTACGGCATCAGGGCGCGGACGGCGTCCTGGCGATGGCGGATGGCGGTCAGCAGCTTGTCGGCGAAGGCGCGCAATGCCTCGTTCGGCGCTTCGGCGGAGAATTTTACAAAAGCCGACTCCGCCGCTTCCTGGCCCTTCGCCTGCTGCTCGAGATAGAGCGCGTCGAAATCGTGCTCGGAGATCTCGTTCAGCCGGTCGATCAGCCCCTGATGCTCCCGGTCCAGTGCCTTGGGTTCCGGGAGACCGCCGGTCGCGTCCTTCAACGCGCCGGCCGCGTCGTTATGGTCCTTGATCACCTGGGCCGCGAAGGCCCGGAGCTCGGCGTTCTGCCCCTTGTTGAGGGCGATGCGCGCGGCCTGCACGTCATAGATCTCGGCCATGGTCGCATCGCGGACGAACGCCTCGGTGAGCGGGGAAGGGGCCTCAGCGGCACCGTCCTCCGTCTCCGTCCCGTCAGCGATCGCCGATCGGTTCCGCGAACGGTCCCGGTCGTGCCCCTTGTGCGGCGTGTCCCGCTGGGGCGCCTTCGCCTGGGAAACCCCCAACCCGACCAGTCCCAGACCCAATGCCATCAGAAACAGCTTCGCACTCATCCAACTCTCCCTTGTTTGTCCAGAGCGAACCCGCGAACCGGCTCGCGGTTCCGCCTGCGATGGCCTCAGTTGCTGATCTTGGGCTCCAGCGCGCCCAACATTTCCTGGTGATGCTGCAGCGTCGGCAGGGTCTTGGCGGCGAAGCCCTTTTCGGCGCCATTGCCGCCCTTGATCGAATAGAGCGTGAACAGCGACACCGCGTCTTTGTGCGCCGCCGACTGCTGCTCCCAGTAGAGCCTGTCGAATTCGCCCGGCTTCGCCGCATTCAGCTTGTCGATCAGGGCCTGGTGCGTGCTGTCGAGCGTGGTCGGAACGGGCAGGTCGCCCGCGACCTTCTTCAGTTCTTCGCCGGCCTTGGTGTGGTCCGCGATCATGGCCGTCGCGAAGGACTTCAGCTGCGCATTCTGCGCCTTTTCGAGCGCGATCTGGCTGGCATCAATTTCATAGAGGCCGGACACCGCCGCGCGGGAGATGAACTCCTCGGCCTTGGGCGGCACCGCATCGCTCAGCGCGTTGGCGGGGGAAAGGCTCAGGGTAACCAGCGCGGTCCCGAGAGCGACGACGAGGGTGCGAGCAATCGACATGATTCCATCCTTGTGAAAATCCGCGATCTCGCGGCCGAACGGCAAAGGAGGGAGCGTATCGGGACGGCATCTCGATCGTCCTGCCGGCACGGGGCCAGCTTTGGATTTTCGGCGGGGATCCCGATCGCTCCTCCTGCTGGAGCCTCAACGGCCCGCCCCGCCGGATCGTTGCTCCTCGATCTGCGAAAGACTTTTTCGCAAGCGCCTATCCGTGCAGCCGGGGGCTATCACAGCTCGGGGGGGCGCGATCGCGATGGCTGGAGGTCTCGAGGAACGGAATGAACTAGCTGGCAGCGCGGACAATGGCTGTCCGAACCAGAGGTCGTCGCCTAGGGGGAGCGGCATGTGCCCCAAGCGCCGAGCTGGGCTGACAGGATTTGGCGCAGTACCTCACACAGCGGGCACCCACAGCGTGTAAGCCCCTCAGAATGTGGTTGCCGAGCCGACGAGCTTGAGCTCGGGTCCAGGCCCAGAGACGCGCGGGTACTCCGAACCGTCGGCCCGTCAGCGGGCCTCGTCTTCTCAACCGGACACGCTGCCGATATCAGCGTGGATGCGTCGGACGCGGCCTTCCCACAGCCCGGTGCCGAGCATGACAGCGCTGGTCAGCCAGCCCGCGACCAGCAGGTCGGTGCTGAGCAGGGCCGGGATCAGGGCCGCCAGAACGGCCGCTCCCACGACATGCGAGATCGGAATAGCGCCGTAGACCACCTTCTTGTAAATCGCGCTGCCGGCCAGATAGAGGATCGGACCGAACGACAGGATGAGGCCGTAGGCAAGCTTCACCCCCTCATGCGGGTGGGCCATGACCAGATCGTTGCCCACGGCGGTCGCGATGATGCCGGCGATCAGGATGGCATGGACATAGTGGAAGGCAGCACCGATCCGGCCGGGATCGTCGGAACTGGTAATCGCGTTCGTGGCGTCTTTGCTCGATGTCCCGAAATACAGCCACCACATGGCGAGCGTGCCCATGAAGGTAGCCAGCATCGCCGAGAGAACCGGCAGATCCCAGATCTCCGCGCCTGCCAGCATGGCGCCCGTGGCGAGCAGCGTTTCGCCGAGCGCGACGATGACGAAAAGCTGGCAGCGTTCGGCCAGATGCCCGCCCTCGATGGTCCAATCCCGGGTCGAGGACCGGCCAAGCCCCGGCAGGGCAAAGCCGAACATCGGAGAGACATATTCGCAGAGCACCGCGATCACCCAGAAGCCCACGCGCATCCAGGACTCTGAGAATCCGCCCGCAATCCAGAAGCAGGCCGAGATCAGCAGCCATCCGAGCATCCGCCGGTAGTTGGCGGCGAGCGGGTGATCGCGCCCCAGCGAAAACAGGATGAAGGCCGTGCGCCCGACCTGCATGGCGACATAGGCGCCGGCGAAGACCAGGCCGCGATCCCCGAAGGCGTCATCGAGCGCCGAAGCCATCACAAGCGCCAGCGCCATGGTGGCGAACAGCAGGCCACGAATGGGGGGCGTCTCGGGGTTGAACCAGTTGGTGGCCCAGCAGGTATACTGCCAGCCAAGCCAGACAGCGAACCACAGGATCAGGGTCTGCAGGATGCCTGTCGGTGTCAGGTCATGCAGCAATTCATGGCTAAGCTGGGTGACGGCGAAGACGTAGACGAGATCGAAGAACAGCTCTTCGAAGGTGACGCGGGCATGGTGGCCATCGCGGCGGCGCAGCAAGGGGTGATGGTTTGCCTGTTCGCTCATATCCCTCTCCTCACCGTCCCAACCGCCAGAAAGCGACCCCGGCAAGGACCGCCGGCACGGCAAAGACGATAGCGAGAATCGGCAGTTCTTCCTTCACCGAATAGCCAGCCCGGGTCACGCCGACCCACAGGTTGGCCAAGGCGATCAGCGCCCATACCGGGACGAACAGTTTTGCAGCCAACGCGAAGTCGGATGCAGCCCCACCCCAGAGTCTGCCGAACAGCAGAAACAGCCCGAGCAGAACGACCCCGCCGCCGATTACCAGCACCACATGCATCGCTATGTCTTCCCTGATCGTAGGGAACCAAAAAAGGCGCCGGCCTCGGTGGCCGGCGCCTCATCGCAATCAGTTCTCGCGTCGCCGCGTGGCTACCACTTGACGCGGAATCCGGCGGTGGCCTTCAGGTCGTAGCTGTCGGCGACGTTCTCGAGGCTGGTGTTGACAGAGCCCTCACCGTAGATCGAGTACTTGTCATTGTTCCAGTCGTAAGACCCGCCGAGGCCCACGCCGCCCCACAGCCGGTCGGAGCGGCTGGCTAGCGTTGCACCCGACACATCGACCGACGTCCCGTCCAGGAACTCGTAGTAGAGGTTGGCGATCCCGTAGACGTGGCTGCGCGATACCAGACCGTCCTCGGCACGCCAGGACTTGTTCTGGTCGAGCGACAGGCCGAGACGGCCACGCAGGCTGTCATTGTTGAGCAGCGAGACCCCCGCAACGTCCTCGCCATTATAGGTCTGCGTGAACGAGTCGAAGTCGACGGAGGAGTAGACCAGCTGTGCCTGCGGGGTCAGCGAAAGGCCGTTATCCAGGCCAATCCGCTTGCCGGTCTCCAGCGACAGGGCATAACCGGTGCCGTCATTGCCGGAAGCGAGGTTGCCCAGAACGTCCGAGCCGAGATCGCTGTCATACCAGCTTACCTGTGCCTGGCCGTCGACATAGAAGCCACTATTGCCGTACCAGGTCAGCGTGCCGCCGAAGCCCGCGCCATCCGTGCTGATCGAGCCATTGCCGAACGAGGACGAGATGTCCGCCGAGGCATGACCATAGTGACCGGTCACGGCGCCGATCAGCTTGCCGGATTCGTTCTCGAGAACCGAGAAGTCCACCCCGGCCTGGAACTTCAGCGTGTCGAAGTCGTAGTTGGAGCCCGTGGTCGAGACGGCAGGGTCGATCGAGGTATGGGCTGCCTCGATGCGGCCCCAGATGCCGCGACCTTCGATGCCCGACAGGGGCTCGCCGGCCAGCTTGGAGTCCGTGTCCACCGCGCCGCCGCTCCACGAGCGATTGCCGACGCGCTGCTGCAGGGTCGAGAGGCTGTTCAGCCCGAGCAGGACCCCGGCATAGGCCTCGAAGACCGGCGCGCCGGGCTGGTAGAGGAGCCCGCCCGGGTTCGAGCCGGTCGGAGCGAGCTGCGAACGCAAGTACCAGTCGCCGTCATCCGGGGTCGAGATGCCGTTCTTCCACAGCGTGTAACCATAGGCGCCGCCAAGCACCGCCTGTTGACCGGCGATCTCATAGTCGCCGACCAGCGAGAACGCGCCGTCGGAAGCACCACTGACATTGATGATCTTGATGCCTTCGACCGTCTGGGCACCGGTGCCGCCGATATTGTTGACGACGACCGAGGTGGCGCCTTCAGCTGTGCCGCCCAAGAAGGTCATCGTGTCGGTGGCGGAGGTGTCGTCGCCCAATACCGTGTCGACAACCAGGGTGCCATTGTTACCCGTGTAGAGGCCGTTGACCTGGAGATCGTCGTCGGCAGCGCCATCGGCGATCGAGACCGTGCCGCCATTGGTGAGGAAGCCGGTGATGTAGGTATCGCCGCGGCCCGGATTACCGGCGTCGTCATTGACGTCGCTGAGGAAGGTGGTGCCGCTGTCCAGCGTGAGGTTGCCGAGAATGTTCAGACCGTGCTGGTTGCTTTCCAGCGTCGATCCGTTGGTCAGGAAAATGCCGGTACCCGCCACGCCTGCCGTGCCAACGTTCAGGTTGCCCAGCGGGCCGTCCAGCGTCAGGTAGCTGTTGCTGACGTTGAAGACATCCCATCCGACAATGTTGTTGGCGTTGTAGGTGCTGTTCGCATCGTACAGGTTCAGAATATCGTCGGTATTGGTTCCGCCATAGCCGCCATTCACCTCGGTGATGCCCGAGAAGCCGCCATGGAGATCCAGACGATCCCCGCCCAACCCTAATTGGACAGCGCCGTTGACGCTGTTCTTCTCGACCTCGACCGTATTGGGGTCATCGGCGATCTCGGTGGCATTCTCGATAATGACATGGCTGTCGCCGATGTAGTTGCCAATAGCGAAACCGCTCGCCGACTCGATGACAGAGCCATTCTTGACGGTGATGTTGGTCAGCACGTTGTCATTGGTCTGGGTCCAGATGCCCCAACCAGAGCCCGCCTCAATATGGCCGGTGGTCGTGACATTGAGGTCATTCAGAGTCTGGTCCGCCAAGGCAGCAGAGGCCGTGCCGACATATACGCCGTTGTCGCGGCCCTTCACGTCATTGACAGTGATATTGACCTTCCCGACAGCGGCGTTATCGGCATAAAACTCAATGCCATCGTCACCGGAGACGATGGAGTCGCGCACCGTGATGTTGACCTCGCCGTCACCGCTGTGGAAGCCATAGATGCCGTCGTCGCCGGACTTGATGCTATTCACGTCAATGGTGAAGTCATGCGTGGATACGGCGGTGTCGGACCAGATGCCGAAAGCGAACAATTCGATATCTTCACCTGCGTCGATATCGTGAGCAGTGATGCTGATGTCGCCGCTACCGCTATGGGTGAAGTGAATGCCGCTGGCGCCCGACGTAATGTCATTTGCAGTGATCGTGAGGTCGGTCGTATTCGCATTCGTGTCGACATTGATGCCTTCGTTACCGGCGTCAATATTACCGACGTCAATGTTTACCGCGCCCGCGCCGGCGCTGGCGTTTACATCGAGCCAGATACCGTTGTCGTCGGCGACGATCGAGTCGTGCACCGTGATTTTGACTTCGCCATTTCCACTGGCGAAGCCGTAGATGCCATTGTCACCAGAGGTGATCTTGTTGACATCAACGGTGAAGTTGCCCGTGTTCGGACTGGTGTCCACGTTGATGCCGTTATTGACCGCGTCGATATTGTTGGCCTTGACCGAAACATCGCCCGTGCCGGCGTTGCCAGAAATATCGATGCCGTGCGTGCCCGCGTTTATATCGTAAGCGTCGATCTTGATGCCCGTCGATGCCGCGCCACCACTGGCGAGGATGCCATCCCAACCGCTGTTGATTGTTCCGGAAACCTTGATGTCGATGACACCGGTGCCGTTGTTCACGGCTTCAACACCGCGGCGCCCGGCATCAAGATCGTTGGCTTCAACGATGATGTCACCCGTGCCCGCATTGTTCGTAGCCTCGATCGCATCCCAGTTGGTGCCCGTGATGTGACCGTCCGACTTTACGACGATGTCACCGGACGAGCTGTTGTGAATCTCGAGGCCGTAGTTGTTCCCGGTGATGGCGCTGCCATTGGCGTCGTCAAAGCTGAAGCCATCGGTCCCAGACGTGCTGGTGATCGCATTTCCCGATGCCACGTCGAGACCGAAGCCAGGGTCCGTCACGATCGAGATGTCGCTCCCGGTGAAGGTCTGCGTCGTGTCGTTGGCCGAATCGGCAGCGCCGGAGCACACCGAAGCCGGCAATGCCGTGCAGTCCCCGGCGTAGGAAGCAGGCGTCGACAACAGCAGGCCGCCCAAGGCCAGCAAAGAGATCGTTCCGACCGCAAAGGTAGCCGATTCGCGACCGACCGACTGCGGTGCCACCCCACCGACAATGCCCTTGTACTTGGTGGCGCGGCCCCCGCGGACCAGCAGCGAGCGCCAGCCGGTATGCCCCTGATGGTCGTGATCTCGGCTTGGTTGACCGGGGAGGATTGATGGGATGGTGCTGGTCATGGCTCTGTCCTAGTGGCGATGATGCGATTTTAGGTTTCGGGGCGGTGGTTATGCGGAGACGCTGTCAGGCCGAGGGGCCGGGGGCGATGTCTTGGCGCATTGAGGCCGCATAGCTGACGACCGACGGCTCACATCCCGTGAAAGCAGCCGGCCTTCGAGAATGGTTTGCCGGCCGCTCCTTCCGGCGCGCAGCGACGCGGGGCGCCAAGGGCGTACCCTGGGGCGGTTTGGCGGGCTCGCCGGCACCGATCGTCATGCTGGGTGGCAGGATGGAGATCTCAAGGCGCTTTCGAGCGCTTTGGTTGCCGGTTCGCGCAAAGAAAGCGCGATCGAGCAAAGAGTTGCCGCCGTTCGGCGTCTCCGGGAAGCGATGAAAGACACTCGCTGGAGCCGAAACTCGCGCAGGGTCGAGACGACTTCCCGCCAAAGTGTTGAGCGGGGAGAGCAGGCGGCCCCCTGACATCCTGTTCAGGAGAGCAGACTGACAGGCGTTCTTTGAACTAGTTCGGTTCGATCTGGCAAACCACTCGACCAATACGTTACCCATATCACCCCCAATCAGTCCGCGTAGCCGCGCGCGCTGTCTATACAGCGGTACTTCAGGCGCAGATCTGCCTCGGTCCCGCTTCAGCAGCGAAACCGCACCCCTCCTTTCAATTAACTGCTTGATCGATTCTGAACAACTTCAGTAAATGTCTATTTCTGACACTTACTGTCATTGATAAAAGCTCAAGTATCGCTTTTCTGCCGTAATCTAGATTGAGGGCGGTGGTTATTTTACATCACTAGACAGAAAAGAGGCCGTTCTAGTCCGTGAATGCGAAGCCCAGTCCTCGAATCGCGTGCAGCGGGAGCTGCATTTCGGATTTCTCGGCGCGTCGACGCAGACGGCTGGCGATGGTGTCCAGGCGGGCATAGGAGAAGTCGTGAACGTCTGCGCCCAGGGCCTCGGCAAGCGCGCGCCGATCGACGGTCTTGCCGCGCTCGCTGAACAATCGCCCCAGAAAGCGCTGTTCCGAGGTGGTCAGACGAAGCCGGTGCCCCATCCCATCCGTCAATACCCATCCCCCCTCCAGCAGGGCCCATCCCGGGGTTTGGGGCGTCGCCTTGTTGCCGCTCAGACCCAGTCTCTGACTGAGAGCGACAATCGTGGCGGCGAGCTCGCGCATATCGATGGGTTTGACGAGATAGGCGTCCGCCCCCTTTGAAGCCCGCTGATTCGGTCGTCGACGGAGCCTCGTGCCGTTACGATGACAATCCCGACGGATCGAGACGATCGCAGATGGGCGGCAATGGAAAGCCCGTCTTCGCCCTCCAGGCCTATATCCAGAACAACGATATCGGCCGGTCTTACAGCGTAAGCCCGATAGAGTTCGGAAGCGTTGTGAAATCCATGTACGTCCAAGCCCAGCCTAGACAAGCCAAACACCATTTCCTCGCGGAAATCCTTGTCGTCATCGACGTAATAGACGAGGGAAGGAGCCGACTCTCCCGGCACGAACTCACTGCTGATCATAAAGACACTGCCTCAGCGACGTTTTGAATATGGGTGGAGCCAAATTCGCTCGATTGGCTTGGCGCGTTTCGGCAATGCAACCGGGGGCCCGGCGATCGAAAAGTCATCTGTCCGCTCGTCGTCACTATTCGGCGAAGCCCTCCGCGGCGGCAGAACCAGCGTCATCCGGAGTTTGCCATGCGCCGGCGTATTGGGGCCGCTTTAGGCGATGGTTCCCGCCTGCCTGCGAAAGACTGGATGAAGAAACGCCTTTAGATGGTTTTCTGTCACTTCTGCCTTTCAGTCAGTTCATCGCGCATCGGAAGCGCGGCATTGAACAGGCGGCGCTCGCTGCTCCAGACCTTGTGATCTCGGTGGAAGTCGGGGTCGTCCATTTCATTCGTCGGTATGATCGACTGCACCTCTTCGAATCGCGACGCTCGGCGTCCGGGTGATGAAGAAGAACGGCTCACCCTTAGCGAGTGTCGCGGCACCATAGCGGGCGAACCTCCAGCTCTGGGCGAAACTGAGCCGAAGCCAGTTGGTCTCCACGAGCCTTGCAAGGCGTCATCAGGTTTTAATCCGCACACGGTCCAGAAAATATTCGCGATCTTTCATTGGATAGCTGTTCAGTCGATTCCCGACAACTTCACTCAATGTCATATACTGTCATTTTCTGTCAGAAACCGTCTTGCCTCGGCATCGCAGGGCCAGGCGTCGCCGATCACTAACAGCCAATTATGCAATTAATTCCGGAGTATCCGACTTCACTTAATAATTGCGTTGTCTATTCAAGTTCGATGCCTCATGTGACAAACGTCATGGGTCCTTTTGTTAAAACAGGAGGACGGCGTCGAGAAACCAAGGTCGCTCTGCGTCCATTTTGCCATTATTCCGGATCCCCCTGCATGCTCCCCGTTAACGACGTCGTTTCCGAACGCCTTGAGATCGACGTTGGCCCCATACCGAATGCGTTGGCTTCGCGACTACGCAGACAGGCGCAGCTTGCGGGGGGCGACGGTACGAGACCCCATCAATGACAAGCGTGGAACGCGACAAAGCTGCACTGGACGGCCCTCTTCATGCTGAGGCGGATGGGAGCGGCGGGCTTCCGCAGCAGCGCAAGCGGCATAGGCTGTCGCGCGTTCACCGGGTGACGATTGGGGCGGCCGTCGCGTGGCTGTTGCTCGTGGCCGGCATGGGATGGTGGATGTCGCAGCGCATCCTGACGGAACAGACCGACAGTCTGGCAGCCAGTGCCGAATACGAGGCAATCACTACTGCACGCATCATGGACCGGTTGTTCGCCGAGATGGTCAGCGTGTCCAATATGGTGGCGAGCCAGGGGCAGGTGATCGAACTGGCGGCTCGCTACCTCACGGATCCGCCGGGTACTGCCGAACTGACGCGTCAGCAGCGCGCGGCACAATTCACGCGCGACCCGTTGGTGCGGCAGGTCGGCGACTTCATGAACGCGCTTGCAGCCGATCTGGGCTATGCACGTATCTATATGAACAACATGTCCTACGATACGATTACGGCCAGCAACTGGGCTGAACCGCAAAGCATCGTCGGCATGATCTACTCGGGTCGGCCCTACCTCATCAATGCATTGCGAAATGGCAAGGGCTCCTCCTTTGGTATTGCGCGCATAAACAAGACCCCCTCCTACTTCGTCGCCAGTCGGATCAACGATGCCAACGGCGCACCGCAGGGAGTGGTCACGGTGAAGTTTGATGCACCGGACGTGGCTCACTACCTGACTGGCCGGCACATTGCCCTGGTCGTCAATCGCCAAGGGCGCGTAATCACCACCTCGTCCAAACCTTACATGCTGCGCAATGTGGCGGCGCTCTTGCCTCCTGGCGCAATCGATCCGTCCGACGGCGAGGAAGAAACTGGAGAACCCTTGGACGTGCGCTCCACGACGGACGCCCGGCAAGCCGACCACTGGCTCATCGAAGGCAGACCCTACCTTCTGCGGGCGCAGTCACTGGCCAATACGCCATACCATTTGCTCACGCTCGCTTCCCTGGACGAATTGGCGCCCATGCGTCGGCAGCATTGGATGATGGCGGGACTGACGGCGGGGTTCGGCCTCGCCTTGATCCTACTTTGCGGCCATCTGGCCACGCAGATTTCCGAGCGTCGTTTACGAGAGGAACAGTATCGTATCATCGCGATTTCCCAGGCAGCCGAACGCGACCTGATGATCAAGGTGCAAGAGCGAACCACGGAACTCTCGCAAAGCAACGCCACGCTCAAGGCCGAAATGGGTCGACGCCATCTCCTCGAGGTTAAGCTGAGGCAATCGCTCGACTCTCTCAACGATGCCCTTTCGCAGCAACGAGACTTCCTCGCCCTTGTGTCGCATGAGTTTCGAGGGCCCTTGGCCGTGATAGCCGCCGCCGCGGACAATCTGTCCCATTCGGCGATAGAAGGCACCGACGACATCAGGGCGCGTACTACTAAGATCCGCGAGACCGTGAGACGGTTGTCCATGCTGATCGAAAACGTTCTGGCGGGCGACCGCCTCGATGCTGGTGGGCCCCACACGGCGATCGGGAGGTTCGACCTGAACGCCACATTGCAAACCGCCAAGGCCGGACTGGACGACGTGGCGGCCAGCCGGGTCGACTTCACTCCGGGGGATGAGGCGATCGTCAAGGGGGACCGCTACCTGCTGGAAATAGTGCTACAGAACCTGATCCAGAACGCTCTGAAATATTCACCTCCGACCAGTCCGGTTACCGTTCAGCTGTCTGTTGATGCTGCTACGGCGTTCGTCACGGTGACGGACCGTGGCGCCGGCGTCCCGCCCGATGCCCACGCCTTCATATTCCTCAAATACTATCGAG
This sequence comes from Kaistia defluvii, assembly GCF_040548815.1. NCBI lineage: Bacteria > Pseudomonadati > Pseudomonadota > Alphaproteobacteria > Hyphomicrobiales > Kaistiaceae > Kaistia > Kaistia defluvii. Next base: position 744,194 of record NZ_JBEPSM010000002.1, read on the forward strand.
CCAGGGGCCAGCGCGTGAATGGATCGGGTCTGGGGCTCTATATTTCGCGGGAGATCGCTCGACAGCATGGCGGCGACCTTACCTTGGTCGCCAGCGACACGTCCGGGTCGACATTCCGCCTCTCCCTCCCACTCGTGAGAACATTTTCTTAGGGGCCTCGCCCGACCGTGTAGTAGCGCGTAGTTTGATCGACGCTTCAGCTAAGCTTTTGATTTAGCGGGTGGCAATCATCGGACAGCTCGCCCCATCGCCTTAGCGAGGCTGTCGTGAATGTTGCGGGTTCACGCCTTTTTCCGCCATCAGCCTGACAAGCCACTCGACGAAGACCCTGACCTTGTTGCTCAGATGCCGGTTTGGCGGATAGACGACATAGAGCGGGATCGGTTCGATATGCCAGTCCGGCAGCACCGCAAGGAGCCGCCCGCTGGCAATCTCGTCCGCCACCATGCAGCGAGGAAGCTGGCCCGCGCCGAGGCCGGCAAGAACCGCTGCCGTGTAACTGCGTGCGTCGTTGACGGACAAGGCGTAGCGCGGGTTGATCTCGACGCGCTCGCCATCCCTTTCGAACTGGAACGACATGCTCCGATTGCCGGGCGGCATGAAGTAGCCGACACATTGGTGGTCCGTTTCAAACTGCGAGGGATGCTTCGGCATCCCGCGCCTCTCCACGTAGCCGGCGGAAGCGCCAAATGTCAGGTCGACCTGGCCCACGCGACGCGCGATCAGGGACTGATCGGCAGGCTGGCCGCCCCGCAAGGCGACATCGACATTTTCGGCGAGATAGTCGACATTCCGGTCGCCGACACCCAGGTCGATATGGATGTCCGGAAACGCCCGGTGGAAATCATCAAGCGCAGGAATGACGATCCAGTCCGCGAAGATGCTGGCCATCTCCACCCGCAGGCGTCCCGTCGGGGTCGAGTAGGATTGGGACAGACTGCCGTCGAGTTCGTCCACTTCGGAAATGATCCGCAGGGCCCGCTCATAATAGAGGGCGCCATCCGTCGTCACCATCACCCGCCGCGTCGTCCGATTGAGCAGCTTCGTCTGCAGGTGCGCCTCGAGATTCTGGACGAGGTTGGTCATCGACGCTTTTGACAGGCCGAGGGCCTCGGAAGCCTTGGTGAAATTGCCGGTATCGACGACACGGATGAAGGCGCGCATGGCCAATAGCTGATCCATATCAGAGCCTGCGCCTCCGGATTGCGGGTCATTGTTCGAAATCTCGAATAGAGTAGTCGGATTTGGCGCCCTTATTCAAGGCGTTGAATAATGCTAAATTTTTGAAATGACGGGAGCTGCGAACCCTGCGGCCTCAACATCCAGAGTGAAAAGCGTGATCGCCGTCCAAGTGAGAAATGTGGAGTTGGAACAGCTGGCGGGAGGCTGTGTGTCTGCGCAGATCTATCAGGGCGCAGAACCCGTCCGATGCCCGCCCGTCCTCCTGTATTTTCATGGCGGCGCTTTCATGCGTACGGGTCTGGAAGAGTGCCCGCTCGCCCGGTGCTTTGCGGCGACCGGCGCAATCGTCGTGGTGCCGGACTACAATGCGCCTTTCGGCGGCGTGTTTCCCAAACCCATGGAAGTCGGCTTTTCGATCTTCTCCGCCCTTGCGAAGAAGTGCGCCGGATTTGGCGAGCGAAAGTCGCTGCTGATCGTCGGCGGCGAGGAGTCGGGCGCCAATATCGCCGCTGCCGTCGCGCTGAAGGCACGCGACAACTTTGCCGGCGAACTGGATGGCCAGGTGCTTGCTTCGCCGCTGCTGGATCCTTTCATGGGCTCGCCGTCGTTTCGCAATTCCGACGATATCGGGATGCGCCAACGCTGGGAAAATGGATGGGCCCATTATCTGAGCGGCGGGATCTGTCATCCCTACGCCGCCCCCACCCTCTGTTCGCGCCTTCATGACGTGGCGCCGGCACTCGTGCTGGCGTCGGACGACGATCCCTTGCTGGATGAAGCGAAAGACTATGCCCGGCATCTGACGGATGCGGGGGTTCCCGTACACCAGCACATTCTTCCTGCCGGGACCGGCTGGCCATCCATCTATGGTGGCGACACGGGCCAGGCATCGTCATGGCAGGATCCAGTAGGCAGCCATTTTTTGAGTTTCACCCGCGAACTCGGCACCCGGTATGCGCGGCTTGAAACCTAGTTGACCATCGCCGGCATCCACACGCCGTAAGGAAAAGACAATGACACCGACTATCAAGCGCTGGGCCCTTGCGGGCACCGGTCTGGGCCTTGCTGCGTCCGTTTTGACCGCCGCCATGGTCCTGGATCTACCCCTGAGCAGCCGTGCAGCGGCATCGGACGCGGTGCTGCAATCCCCGGCAGTTCCCGTTACCGTCACCGTCATAGAGGCTCGTGACGTGAACCGGTGGCAGGAGTTCTCCGGCCGCCTCGAGGCGGTCAACCGCATCCAGATTCGCTCTCGCGTCGCGGGCGCCATCCAGTCCGTCGACTTCCGGGAAGGCTCGCTCGTAAACGCCGGCGACCTCCTTTTCACGGTCGATCCGGGCCCGTATCAGGCTGCCGTCGCCCAGGCAGAAGGCCAGGTCGCGTCGGCTGCTGCCAAATTGAAGCTCGCAGAAATCGAGTTGGAGCGAGGACGGCGGCTGTCGCAGACCCAGGTCATATCGCAAAGTACCCTGGACCAGCGTCAGAACGCCCTGGCCGAAGCGCGGGCAGCGCAACAGACGGCCCAGGCCGTCCTGCAGTCGGCGCAATTGGAACTCGACTATACGAAGCTATATGCGCCGGTCACCGGTCGGATCGGCAAGGTCGAAATCACCGCCGGCAATCTGGTCGCCGCCGGTTCCGCCTCGCCTGCGCTGACGACGCTGGTCTCGATCGATCCGATCTATGCGAGCTTCGACGTCGCCGAGGAGATGGCGGCACAGATCCTCGCCAAGCTTCCGTCATCGGGCGCCGCCCATTCGCCTCTCGAAGAGATACCCGTCGAGATCCAGTCGCCGACGGCAGATGGCGCGCCCCTTCACGGAAAGCTGCAGTTCATCGGCAATCAGGTCGATGCGACCAGCGGCACCATCGGGATCCGCGCGGTCTTCTCCAATCCGGGTGGCAAGCTGATTCCGGGCCAGTTCGTTCGGATCCGTGTCGGCGAACCCAAGGCCGAGAAGCGGATCCTGGTCAGCGAACGCGCGATCGGCACAGACCAGGACAAGAAGTTCGTCTTCGTCGTGGATGCGGAAAACAAGGTGATCTATCGACCCGTGCAACTCGGCGACAGCGCGGATGGTGAGCGGATTGTCGAAAGCGGACTGGCCGCGGGTGACCGGGTGGTGGTCAACGGTTTGCAGCGGGTTCGTCCCGGCGCCCTTGTGGCCCCGAAGGTCGATGAAGCGGTCGCCGTCCTGAAATAGAGGCCACAGCGGAGGGCCCCCAAGCTCCGCAAAAATCTCAGATTCTTCTAATCGGCCTGCGGAGCGATCCGGGGACTAGGACGATTCACGCAAATTTCGTCCCAGAGTAGGACTTGGAAATGAATATATCGCGGTTCTTCATCGATCGCCCCGTGTTTGCCGGCGTGCTGTCCGTCCTCATCGTCGTCGCAGGCCTGATCGGCATGCGGTCGCTGCCGATCTCCGAATATCCGGAGGTCGTTCCGCCTTCGATCGTCGTTCGGGCGACCTATCCGGGCGCCAATCCCGTCGTCGTCGCTGAAACCGTGGCAACGCCTCTGGAGGAGCAGATCAACGGCGTCGAGGACATGCTGTACATGAACAGCCAGGCGACCTCCGACGGCGTGCTGACCCTCACCGTCACCTTCAAGCTCGGCACGGATCCCGACAAGGCGCAGCAGCTGGTGCAGAATCGCGTCTCGCAGGCGGAGCCCCGCCTGCCGGCCGAGGTCCGCGCGCTGGGCGTCACGACCATCAAGAGTTCGCCCGACTTCATCATGGTGGTCAACCTGGTTTCCGACTCGGACCGCTACGACATCACCTATCTGCGAAACTACGCGACCTTGAACATCAAGGACCGCCTGGCTCGCACGGAGGGCGTCGGCCAGGTCCAGATTTTCGGCGCCGGCGACTACGCCATGCGCGTCTGGATCGATCCGGAAAAGGCTGCACGACACAGCCTTGCCGCGAGCGACATCACCAATGCCATCCGCCAGCAGAACATCCAGGCGGCCGCCGGCACGATCGGCGCTTCGCCGGCACCGTCGACCGCGGACCTGCAGTTGAACGTCAACGCACGCGGCCGCCTCGGCACGCCCGAGGAGTTTGGCGACATCATCGTCCGGACAGGCGCGAACGGCGAGATAACGCGGCTCCGGGATGTGGCCCGTGTTGAAATGGGCGCGGCCGACTATACGCTGCGCTCGCTGCTCGATGGCCAGCCGGCCGTGGCCATCGCGGTTCTGCAGGCGCCAGGCTCGAATGCCATCGAGATCGCCGACCAGATCTATTCCACGATGGATGAGCTGCAACGCGCCATGCCGGAAGGGGTCCGGTACGAGATCGTCTATGACACGACCCAGTTCGTGCGCGCTTCCATCGACAAGGTCATCGACACGCTGCTCGAGGCCATCGCGCTCGTCGTTCTGGTCGTCATCCTCTTCCTGCAATCCTGGCGGGCGTCGATCATTCCCCTGATCGCGGTTCCCGTATCGATCATCGGCACCTTCGCCGTGATGTATGTGTTCGGATTCTCCATCAACGCGCTGACGCTGTTTGGCCTGGTGCTGGCCATCGGCATCGTCGTCGATGATGCCATCGTCGTGGTCGAGAATGTCGAGCGCAACATCGAGATGGGGCTCAGCCCCCGGGAGGCGACCTATCGCGCCATGCGCGAAGTGTCCGGACCGATCGTCGCCATTGCCCTGGTTCTGGTGGCCGTCTTCGTTCCCCTGGCGTTCATCAGCGGGCTCTCCGGCCAGTTCTACCGCCAGTTCGCGCTGACGATCGCGATCTCGACGGTGATTTCGGCCATCAACTCGCTCACGCTGTCGCCCGCCCTGGCAGCCCTTCTGCTCAGGGACCATCACGCGCCGAAGGACCGCCTTACCCGCGCCATGGATTTTGCCTTTGGCTGGTTCTTCCGCGGTTTCAACCGGATGTTCAGCTCCGCGTCCGCCGGTTACGGCAAGGGCGTAGGCGGCCTCATGACGCGCAAGGGCATCGTGATGGCCATTTATCTCGCCCTCGGCGGCGCGACCTATCTGGTTTTCAACAGCGTGCCCGGCGGGTTCGTGCCGGCCCAGGACAAGCAGTATCTGATCGGTTTCGCGCAGCTCCCGGACGGCGCCTCGCTCGACCGCACCGAGACTGTCATCAAGCGGATGAGCGCCATCGCTCTGGAACAGCCGGGCGTCGCCCATGCGATCGCTTTCCCGGGCCTGTCGATCAACGGCTTCACGATCGGCTCGAACTCCGGCATCGTCTTCGCGATCCTTGACGATTTCGAGAAGCGCAAGTCGCCCGAGCTGTCCAGCGGCGCGATCGCCATGCAGCTGAACGGCAAATTTGCGGGGATCCAGGACGCCTTCATCGCCATGTTCCCGCCGCCGCCGGTCAACGGTCTTGGTTCGACGGGCGGCTTCAAGCTGCAGATCGAAGATCGCGCCGGCCTTGGCTACCAGGCACTCGACACCGCCACCAAGGACTTCCTGGCCAAGGCCAGCCAGGCGCCGGAACTGGCCGGCTTGTTCTCCAGCTTCCAGATCAACGTGCCCCAGCTCTTCGCCGATATCGACCGGCCGAAGGCCCAGCAGCTTGGCGTCGCGGTCACGGACGTCTTTGACACGCTGCAGATCTATCTGGGGTCGCTCTACGTCAATGATTTCAACGCCTTTGGCAGGACCTACAGTGTCCGTGTCCAGGCCGACGCGGCCTATCGGGCCGTGCCGGAAGACATCGGCCGGCTCCATGTCCGCTCGCAATCGGGCGAGATGATCCCCCTGGCCGCCCTGCTCAAGGTCGAAAGCGCCAATGGCCCGGAACGGACAACACGCTACAACGGCTTCCTGGCCGCCGACATCAATGGAGGGCCGGCGCCTGGATTTTCCTCAGGCCAGGCCGAAGCGGCCATCGAGAAGATCGCAGGCGAGACCTTGCCGGCGGGCATCGACTTCGAGTGGACGGACCTGACGTACCAGCAGATCATCGCCGGCAATTCGAGCTTCATCGTCTTCGCGCTCGCCTTGCTGCTGGTCTATCTGGTGCTGGCGGCTCAATATGAGAGCCTGACCCTGCCGGTCGCCATCATCCTGATCGTGCCGATGGGCGTGCTGGCAGCTCTGACGGGCGTCTGGCTGATCGGCGGCGACAACAACATCTTCACCCAGATCGGCCTCATGGTCCTGGTGGGCCTGTCCGCCAAGAACGCGATCCTGATCGTCGAGTTCGCCCGCGAACTGGAGTTTGAAGGTAGGAACCCGGTTCAGGCGGCCATCGAGGCCAGCCGCCAGCGCCTTCGGCCCATCCTGATGACCTCGATGGCCTTCATCATGGGCGTTGTTCCCCTGGTTGTTTCCGTCGGCGCCGGTGCGGAGATGCGCTCGGCCATGGGTGTCGCGGTCTTCTCCGGCATGATCGGCGTCACCTTCTTCGGCATATTCATGACGCCCGTCTTCTATGTCCTGATGCGCCGGGTGGCGGGCAATCGCCCGCTCGTCCAGCACCATCTGGACGTGGAAGGCGGGGAAGTAAAGATCGGGAGCATCCGAAGCCACTGATCCCAAAGCTGCTGAACTACAGCGATTTTCCGTCGCCGGCCGCCCCTTGTGCCGGCTACCGATATCCGGCGCCGCGTCCAGAAGGCAGACCGTGGTTGTTTCCATCCCAGTCATTTCGATGACACATGAATCGAACGTCCGGCTCCGAGACCTAGCGCTGCGAGCACAACGCAGAAAATCATGCAGACGGTCAACACCGCTTGCCAGCTTCCTGCCGCGTCATGCAGCGCTCCCAGCAAAACCGGTCCGGTTGCCGACATGAGATATCCGACGGATTGGGTCATGCCCGAAAGAGTCGCGGTTTGATGCGAGGTGGCCGTCCGCAGGCCAATAAAAGCGAGCGCCAACACGAAGGCGCCGCCAATTCCGAAACCGAAGAGTGCCACCCACAATACGGCGAGGGCTGGCGCGAACAGCAGCCCTGCCAGCGACAAAAGACCCGATAGCGCCAGGCCCGCGGCCAGGCCCCGCTGGTCCCTTGCCGTCTTCACCAGGGGCACGATCACAAATCCCGGCAGGATGGTCGCGAACTGCATGACGGCATGAAGCGAACCGGCCTGATCCGGTGAATAGCCTTGGGTCAGCAGAATGGACGGAAGCCAAGTGGCGACCGCGTAGTAGACAAAGGAATTGACGCCAAAGAACAGGCTGACCTGCCAGGCCAGTGACGATCGCCAGATAACGCCGCCATGCGGGGCCGTGGCGGTGCCGGCAGCCGGGCGCGAATGCCGACGAAGCTGCGGCAGCCAGGCCAGGGCGCTCAGAACAGGCAAAGTCAAGAAGGCGCCAAGCGAAATCTGCCAGCTGAACGCTTGGGCCAGCGGCACCACAAGCGCCGAGCCGACTGCCGATGCCACGCCCATCGTGATCGAATAGACAACCGTCAGCTTGGTGAGCTGATCGGGGAAATCGCGCTTGAGCAGGCTGGGTAGAAGCGTGTTGCCGACCGCTATTCCCGCGCCCAACAGCGACGTTCCGAGAAACAAGCCCCAGGACGGACCTAATGAGCGAACGAGAATGCCGACTGCCATCACGATCAAGGCAATGAACAAGGTTCTTTCCAGGCCATATTCCCGAGCCAAGCCTGCCGAGAACGGCGAAATGACGCAAAAGATGAGCAGTGGCAGCGTCATCAGTAGCCCGGCCTCGCTCGCCCCCATGCTGAAGGCGTCGCGGACAAGGTCGAGCAGCGGGCTGACAGATGTGAACGGGGCCCGCAAATTGGTCGAGAAAAGCAGGATTCCGACGATGATCCAGTATGGGTGAAGGCGGCGGGCGTGAGAGGACATGGATTTCCAGCGCGAGAGGTGAAACTGCGCTGACACTAGAGGGGGCGAGCCCTGCCGAATTTCGGTATCATGACGAATAGTTTTCGAAATCGGTCAATCACCCATGAGTTCCCTCCACGCCTCCTTGGCTTCCTTGGATCCGGACTTGGTCGATGAGCCGGCGTTCGCGGCCAGTATCACGGTCAAGGAGCACGAGGCGGAGTTGCCCATGCACCAGCATCGCAAAGGTCAGCTGGTCGTGGCCCTGCAGGGCGGGGTCATGTGCCGGGCGCACGGTGGCTTGTGGATGGTCCCGCCGGGCAGCGGGGTCTGGATCCCGGGGAACGTCTTGCATTCCAATCACGTCACGGCCAATGGCCGGATATGCCTGCTCTTTGTCGCACCCTCCGTGCCGGGACTGCCGACCCAGTGCTGCACGCTGTCGCTGACACGCCTCGTCATAGAGATCATCAAACACATGGCAGCCTATCCGCGGAGCGCCCATGCCCCGGATTCGCACAAGGACCGGATTGCTGAGGTGGTACTCGAGGAACTGCGGCGCATGAAGGTAGCGTCGCTTCATCTGCCGATCCCCGATGACCCGACTCTGACCCGGATCGCCAATGCGCTGATCCAAAACCCGGACGACCGCAGCACGGTCGCCGAATGGGCGAAGCGCGTCGCCATGAGTGAGCGCACACTGGCGCGCTTGGTTGTCAGGACAACGTCGATGAGTTTTGGCAGGTGGCGACAGCAGTTGCATATCATCATCGCCCTGCAACGCCTGACATCCGGGCGTTCGGTGCAAAGCGTGTCGGATGATCTCGGCTACGAGTCCGTCAGCGCGTTCATCACAATGTTCAAGAATGCCTTGGGTAAGCCGCCCGCCCGCTATGTCGCCGAACAGGAGCTACGCGACGGTTCCTGATCAAGACGGTTGCCTACCACGCGCCCTCGGCATCTGGGCAATGCTCTTGGCAATTCTGATCATTGCGATGCGTAGGGGGGCTGAGCAGACCTAGCGAGAGCAGCGGAAGCCGCCGAGCGGTCCCTGATCGCCGCACATAGCGCCGAGTGCGTCTCGCCGTGTTGGGCTTTCGAAGTTCGCGGAAGAACGCGGTGGTTCCCGGGTGCTTCCCAGGTCGATCGCAAACGATATTCCCCGAGAGGGGGAAACTCGCAACGTTCAATGATTCGAATGGAGGTGCTTTGGTACAGTTGGGCGGGCTCGAACCGCCGACCTTCGGAGCCACAATCCGACGCTCTAACCAACTGAGCTACAACTGCCTGCCAAAAGCGAGCGGAACCTAGAATCAAAGTTCGCCGGTTACAAGCACGGAATCCGACTTATCCGCAGAAGCTTTGAGCCGATAGCGAAACGGCCCGAAAATCGATCGGGCCGTTCGTCATTTTTGGCGGAATTCCGCGATCGGCAAGGGGCCGATCCAGATGTAATCAGCTGGGCTGGAAGCTCTTCAGCGCCTTTTCGACGCCCTGCTTGACCGGGCGCGACGCGTCGGTCGCGAACTTCTGCGCGAATTCCTGCATGTCGCGGGTCTGCGCCGTCAGCGTCTCGAACTGCTGGCGGGCAAAGGCGGCCTGGAGCTCGACCGCTTCGGCGAACGACTTGACGCCCATGAAGGCACGGGCGAACGCATAGGTGGCGTCCGAATGCGTCTTGGCGTTGTCGAGCGACTTGTTGCCAAGCGCGACGAAGCCGCTGCGGGTGGTCTCGTAGCTGTCCTCGAACACTTCGCTCGCCTCTTCGGCGGCCGTCTTCAGCTTGGCATAGGCATCCTTCGAGCCGGCGACAGCCTTGTCGGCCATCTCGCGGAAGGCTGCGGGAACCTCGACATTGGGAACCGCGAAGCTGAACGCTTCAAACGGGGCGTCGAAACCCTTGCTCGACTTGGAAGCGGATTTGGCGCTCTTGGGGGCGGTGGCGGTATCGGACATGGACTGAAAGTCTCCTTCGGGCTCAATCGCCGTCGCGGAGCTTGGTCCCGGATCCAGGGATTGCGGATCCATTGCAACTCCGATCGACTTGACGCGACCTTACGTCAATTCATTGTGCAATGCAATATTTTGTTGCATTGCACAATTTCGAAGTGATTTCAGGATCTTAGCAGGGGCGACACGCCCAAGCCGCCGAAAGGCACGGCAACGGGGACGGGAAATCTGGCGCGTTCCTCGCCATCCTGCCCATTTCCTGGTCTATTTCTTGGTCTGCTGCTGCACCTCGCTGGCGGCCTTGCCGATGGTGTCAGCCATATCCTTGCCCTGGCTCTGCGCCGCCTCGACCTGCTTCTTCAGGAAGTCCTGCTGGATCTGGCTAAGTTCCTCGACGCTGCGCGCGCGCACCAGCTTCTGCGCGAAGTCGAAGGACGCGGCCACATTGGCCTCCAGGAAAGCGAGCGCCTGGCGGTTGACGTCGCGCGCGCCGGACTGCAGGGTCTTGGCCGATGTCTCCGATTTCTCGACCGCCTTCACCGTGGCGCCCATGAAATCGTCGAAAGCCTTCTTGGCCTGGTCGACGCTCTTGTCGGCAAGGGCCCGCATCTGCTCCGGAATTTCGAATGCCGTCTTGTCAGCCATCGCCATCTCCCATGTTGAGGACAAGACAACAATAGTCCCTGTTGGGGGCGACGCAAGGCGAGCTTGCGGGCAATGCTTGCGGCATGGATCGCCTTTGATGGAAAGCGCAAGCAACACATTAACCAAAGGATGGAAGAGATAAGGGGTTGCGGCGGCACGGCGTGGACCGGGGAGGGCAGGCCCTATATTAGCTTGTCTTCAGGGACTGACGCTCTTGAGGAGAAGATTGTTCATCGGCGGACGATGAGCAGGCGGCCCCATCGATCACAGGGCTGCGCCAGGCGTGAGAGTGAGTACGCCGGAATGGCGGGAAAAGTGGCAGCTACATGAGTGCACGCAATCTTGCCTATCTCGACCTGTCGGCCTTGCCGACCGTCGGACCGGCTTTGCTGTCTGCCCGCCCGACCTTCGTCTGGGCAGCGGATGGAAGACGGGTGCTCTGGGCGAATGCCGCCGGCGCCGATTTCTTCGGCGTCGCCGAGCTCGACCGGCTGCTGGAACGCCGCTTCTCCGAGACCTTCCCCTCGACCCTCCAGATCGCCCGCTTTGCCCGCGCCCTGCCGAAGGGCGCGACCCGCATGGAGCGCATCAGTTTCGCGACCGGCGGCAGGCTGCAGAGCCTGGCGGCCCGTTGCACGCGTATCGCGCTGGGCGACGACAGCAGCGCCGTACTGATCGCCCTTGATGCGCCGCGCGGGCCGGCGTCGTCGCTGAGCGAGCGCGCCGAACGCCTGGCCGATGCGCTGGCGGCCGAGGATTGCCTGGTCGCCATTCTGGATGCCTCGGGCGAGGTGGTTGCCGCCTCCGGCGGGCTCGACGCCCTGACGGCGGCGGAAAGCGCCATCGAGGCGCTGGTCGCCGGCATCGATCGCGGCGAGGCGCGCCTGCTGAAGCGTGTGCTGCGCATCGACGACGTCCGCCGTCCGGCCGGTGTCGCGCGCTTCGAGCAGGACGATCGGCGTTTCCATCTCCTGGTCGTCGGCCCGGCGGAACGAGTCCGCCTGGAGCCGGTTGCTGTCCTTTCGGCGCCAGCGCCGGACGAAGAAGCTGCGAGCGAAGGCGCCGAGTCCGTTGGGGCGGAGCCTCCCGCTCTCGAGCCGGTCGCAGTCGCCACGGCGCCGGCCGAGCCTGTCGCCGCGCCGGAAGAACCGCCTGCGGCGGCTGAGCCGGAGCCGGAAAAGGCCGCCGCTCCGCTCCCGGTCGAAGAGCCGAAATCGGAAACCGAACCGTTCGTGGATGTCGAAAGCGCCGCGCCGCCGCTCGAGCGCGCGCCGAAGTCGATGGCGGATATCGTCGAGGCGGTTAGCGAAGCGCCCGCCGTCGAGGCCCCCGTTCCGGCCGCGACCGACATGGCGCCGGAAAAGGCTGCGCCTTCCGATGCGCCGCCTGCAACGCCGGATGGGCCGGAAGCTGCGCCTGTCGAGCCCGAGCCGGCTGCCGCAGCCGAGGCCGTCGGGGCCTCGCCGGTCGAAGAACAGCCCGGCTTCCGGTTCGAGGCGCCGTCCACCCCCGTCCGCTTCGTCTTCCAGATGGATTCGGAAAGCCGCTTCAGCTTCGTCTCGCCGGAGTTCGCGGCGGTCGTCGGGCCGCGTTCGGCCGCCATCGTCGGCGTCGCCTGGCACACCGTCGCGGCGGAGCGCGGGCTGGACCCGCAAGGCACCATTGCCGCTCTGATCGCCCGGCGCGATACCTGGAGCGGCGCGACCCTGAACTGGCCCGTCGATGGCCTGGACCTGCGTGTTTCGGTCGACCTCGCCGCGCTGCCCGCCTTTTCGCGCGATCGGGCCTTTGAGGGCTATCGCGGCTTTGGCGTCATCCGCCCGGTCGAGCTGCGCCGCGAGCCGCCCGTCGCGGCGCCGAGGCCGGTCGTGGTTCTGCCGACGCGGCCGCCCGCCACCGAGCCGTCCAATGTCGTGCGCCTGCCGCGCGCCGCAACCCTGCCGGCCGATGCCGAACGGCTGAGCATGCCCGAGCAGGACGCCTTCCGCCGGATCGCCGTGGCGCTCGGCGCCAAGGTCGAGGACGCCGCCAAGCCGGTGGCGGAAACCCCGCCCGCCGAGGAAGCCAAGGGGCAGGATGCCCCGGCGCGCGCAGTCGAGGCGACCGTCGTGCCGGAGCCGAGGGGCGATGCGCCAGCGGCGCCCGTGGACGTCGCCCAGACGGATACCCAATCGAACCAGACGTCGGCTTCGGCCGATGCCTCCGCGCCGGCTGTCCCGCAGGACGGAGCCGCCGACATGCCGGAAGTCGAGGCGACGGAAACGGCTGTCGCGCCCGAGAGTGCGGCTGTGCTTGCCGCCGAGCTACCGACGGCCGAAATTGCGCCTGCGCACGAGCCCGAACCGGTCGTGGAAGTCGTCCAGGCGCCGGAACCGGCGCTTGCAGGGCGTGTGGAAACCCCCGTCGCCCGGGCGCCGTCGCCGGACCGCCAGCTGGTCGAGGATCTTGCCGCGGCCGGGCAGAAGATCGCCGAACTGGAGGCGATCCTTGATACCGCCACGGATGGCGTCGCGGTCGTCGATGCCGATGGCTGCATCGTGCGCATCAACCGCAGCGCCGAGGCGCTGTTCGGGGTCGATTCCGCCCATGTCGCGGGCCTGCCCTTCACCCATCTGCTGGCCGAGGAAAGCCGGAAATCGGCGCTCGATTATCTCGAGGGCCTGGCGCAGAACGGCGTGGCCAGCGTGCTCAATGATGGCCGCGAGGTCATCGGCCGCGTGCCGCAGGGCGGGCTCATTCCGCTGTTCATGACGATGGGCCGGCTCGGCGAGACCGGAAAATTCTGCGCCGTGCTGCGCGATATCACACAGTGGAAGAACGCCGAGGAAGAGCTGATCAACGCCCGCCGCGCGGCCGAGACGGCCTCGATGCAGAAGTCGGACTTCCTCGCCAAGGTCAGCCACGAGATCCGTACGCCGCTCAACGCCATCATCGGCTTTTCCGAAGTCATGATGGAGGAGCGCTTCGGCCCGATCGGCACCGAGCGCTACAAGGAATATCTGCGCGACATCAATGTCTCGGGCGCGCATCTGATGAGCCTGCTCAATGACCTGCTCGATCTCTCCAAGATCGAGGCCGGCAAGCTCGACCTGAATTTCGAGGCCGTGGCGCTGAACGAGATCGTCATGGAATGCGTCGCGATGATGCAACCGCAGGCCAACCGCGAGCGCATCATCATTCGCACCAGCCTCTCGAGCCAGGTGCCGAGCATCGTCGCGGATCCGCGCTCGATCCGGCAGATCGTGCTCAACCTGGTTTCGAACGCCGTCAAGTTCACGCTGGCCGGCGGCCAGGTGATCGTGTCGACGGCGCTGGAGGAGCGGGGCGAGGTGACGCTGCGCATTCGCGATACCGGCATCGGCATGTCGGAGAAGGATGTGGAGACGGCGCTGATGCCGTTCCGCCAGATCGCGACCTCGGCGAAGCATCGCAGCGACGGCACGGGCCTTGGCCTGCCGCTGACCAAGGCGCTGGTCGAGGCCAACCGCGCGGCCTTCCAGATCGATAGCGCGGTCGGCCAGGGCACGCTGATCCGCGTGACCTTCCCGGCGACCCGGGTTCTCGCGGGGTAGGGAAGACCTTCACGTTGTCCCTCTTCCGCAAGCGGGCGAGGGCAGACTCGGCCTTCGGCTTCCGACGTCTCCTCAGGGAGTTCTTCGCTCAATAGCGCTAAAGCGCCACAGCCCTGTTTCCCTCGGTCGTCATCCCGGCGACGGTCGGGATCCATACCCGCGAGGCTGCCGGAAAGAGCTGGGGCTGTGACTGCGCGGCCGGTGTTTATGGGCCCCGGCCTCCGCCGGGGCGACGAACGTTCCACGCAGCCTGGCCTGCTTGGCTGTCTCAAGCGCTAGGCGCAGGGGCGCGCTTCAGTAGGAGGCGAGTCCCAGCCAGCCCCTGCTAGGGGCCTCAGCCCGCCACCGGCCTCGTGCCGAGGCTTGTAAAGAATCGCAGCAGATAGCCATCCGGGTCGGCGGCGACGAACTGGTGGTGGCCGAGTTCCTCGTCCTCGCGCCGATACCAGCGTTCCTCGAAGGGCAGGGTGATCGGCGCCGCGTCGCGCATCCGCGTCCAGAGCGCATCGACATCCTCGACCTCGATCTGGAAATTGATGCCGCGCCCGAAGGGACGCTCCAGCGCCGCCTTGTGGAAGCGGCGGCCGGGGCCTTCCGCTTCCTCCAGCATCAGATGCACGCCGTCGCGATCGAGGAACACGAACCCTTCCTCCGGGCGGCCGTACAGAATGCGGAAGCCGGCCAGCCCGATATAAAAACGAAGCGACTCGTCGAGGTTCGAAACCTCCAGTTCGGGCACCAGTTTGGGCGGCATCGGTTCTGTCCCGGGCCGCTATTCGGCGGCGATCTGCATGGAAAGGTTGTCGAGCGAAGACACGATATGTTCGGCCAGCGCGTCGACGATCGGCGTCGTCGGCTTGTTCCAGGCGCGGATGAGCCCGATTTCGCAGGGCGCGAGCTTGGGGAAGCCATCGGCCTCGCCCAGCACGCGCATGCCCGGCCGCAACGCCGATTCCG
The DNA here is from genome assembly GCF_040548815.1 of Kaistia defluvii. NCBI lineage: Bacteria > Pseudomonadati > Pseudomonadota > Alphaproteobacteria > Hyphomicrobiales > Kaistiaceae > Kaistia > Kaistia defluvii. Next base: position 759,289 of record NZ_JBEPSM010000002.1, read on the forward strand.
GCTGCACCGAGATCGCGAGCCCGGCCAGCACCGCGGCGGCGAGCGCGGTCGAGTTGTTGCTGGAATAAAGGATGCGATAGCGCCGCCCGGTCTGGGCGAGCGCCTCGATCGCCGTCTTGCGCCAGCAGCAGGTGTCGCGGCCGAGCGCCAGCGGCAGCACGTCGTCCTGTTCGAGCTGGTGGTGGTTCGAGACGACCCAGAGCAGCGGCTCCTGCCGGACCACCTCGGTCATCGGCGTGCCCTTGATGTTGGTGATGATGCCGAGATCGAGCTCGCCGGCGCGCAGGCATTCGATCAGCTGCACGGTCGGCTCGCACACCACCGTCACCTCGACGCGCGGATTGGAGCGCGAGAAGCGGGCCAGGATCTCCGGCAGGAAGCGGTCGGCATAATCGTCGGGCGTGCCCAGGCGGACACGGCCCGAGAGTTCGTCGTCGTCGAAGGCGGCCATCGTCTCGTCCGACAGGCGCACCATCCGTCGGGCATAGCCGAGCAGGCGCTCGCCGTCTTCCGTCAGCTTGGCGCTGCGGCCGTCGCGGCCGAAGATCGGCTTGCCGATCCGCTCCTCCAGACGACGCATCTGCATCGACACCGCCGACTGGGTCTTGTGAACCGTCTCCGCGGCGCGCGTGAAGCTGCCGGAGTCCGAGATCGCGACGAAGGTCCGCAACTGGTCGAGATCAAGCATCGATGCCATGGCACTACCCTCGCTGGATGCCGCCGCCGTTTCGCTCTGCCGGGCCCGCCCCGATGGTTCGCCCGCGAACGAAGCATCGCCGTTTCCGCTGGAGCGGGACGTCGGCGCGGGGCAAACAGGCTTCCAGGCCCCACGATAAGCATCATCAATTCCGATGGCTGATATTAGAAACATTCGTTGGAATGATCAATCGGGACGGGGCATCTTCAGAGCGTACCCGAGACGCGTGCCGGACAACCCCTTCGAAGCATTCGAAGGACTTCGCCACGCCTGCCGTTGGAGGCTGACATGACCACATTCGAAACGTTCACCCCGCATGCTCGCCCGTCGCGTGGCCGCACGATCGTCCTGATCGTCGCCCAGGTCGCGACGGCACTTGTGACGCGCGTTCGCATCTGGAAAAATCGTCGCTCCGTCGCGCGCCTTCTCGATTGGGACGCCCGCATGCTGAGCGATATCGGACTGACGCATGGCGATGTGTATTCCGCCCTGTCGACGCGTGCCGATGAGGACGCATCGGTCCAGCTCTCCATGCGCTCGCTCGAGCGTCGCTATGCCACCCAGGCGCAGGCGAAGGACCGCCTCGTCCATGCCCGGGAATTGCGCGGCTCGTCCGCCCGCTATCAGCGCAAGGCCTGAGAATCGCGACGAAATCGTTGCTCAGGCCCTGCGATACCGCCGCAGCCGGAACCCCTAGATCCCCTGGCGGTTCCGCACTTGGCCCGCCGCTCTCGTGGCGGGCCCTTTTCTTTTCCGTGCGACGGCGGCGTCAGTCCTTGCGGGGCGTCGTCGCTGGCGCGAAGCGGTCGAAGATCATCTCCATCGACTTGCGGTAGTTGTCCTGCATGCTCTTGCCGGCATCGAACAGGCGGTCGATCACTTCCTCGTTGCTCATCGGGCCGGGCTCCGGCTCGGGCTCCTTCTCCTTGCCGAGGAAGCTCTCCATCAGCGTGACGAAGGGGAGGTCGGGCCGCTTCTGCGCCGCGGGCTTCGGCCGGGCGCCGCCGCCCGTCATGTCGCGCATCATGGCGAGGAACGGGTTGTCGTAGCTCTCGGTCTGCCGCTGCAACCCGCCCATCATCATGTTGGCCATGACCGGCATCATCCGCCGGATCACGTCATGCGCGATGCCGGTGGATGCCTCGACCTGCAGCGCCACAGCCTTGGCGACCTCCGGCGAGCCGAACATGCGCTCGACGATGCCGTTGCCATCGGCCTGGGCGCGGGGCGTCATCGCCGCCAGCGGATTGTCGAAATAGGACTGGAACTGGCCGGCCCCGACCTGCTGCCAGAAGGCGGCAACGCCGAACGGGTCGGCGGAGGTGCGCCGCATGCCAAGCCAGAAGGCCGGCATCATCGCCTCGAAGGCCTTGGACTGCTGGTCCTGGGACAGGCCGAACTCCTTGGCCATGGTCGCGGCGAAGGCGCCCTGCTGCGCCTCCAGCATCAGATCGTAGAAGGTTTTCATCATCTTGCTCCCGCCGCCCCAAGGGCATGTTCGGCGCGGCGGTCGGCCCGCGTCAACTCGTTCGTGTCGATCGCCGCGATCAGTGCGTCATCAAGACCGGCAGGCTCAGGCCAGTCAGCATGCCGCGCGTCGCGCCGCCGAGGATCCATTCCAGCAGCCGGCTATGGCCATAGGCGCCCATGATGATGATGCCGGAATCGGCGTCGATCGCCGCCTGGCGGATGGCCTTGGCGACGTCCTTGCCAGGATTGGGCACCTTGCGGATGCTGCTTTCCACGCCGTGGCGCAGCAGGTGGCCGCAGAGCCGCTCGCCGGTCGGCAGCTTCTTGCCGTCGTCGACCAGCACCACTTCGACATGCTTGGCCATTTTCAGGAACGGCATGGAGGCGCGCACGGCGCGCGCGGCGGTGATCGTCCCGTCCCAGGCGATCATGATGCGGCTCGGGTCGATCGTCGTCTTGCCCTTGCGCGGCACGATCAGCAGCGGCGCGCCCGCATTGAACAGCACGGCCTCGATCAGCGCTTCGCGCACCGGCTCGGGATGGTCCGGGTCGTCCTCGCCGATGATGACGAGATCGGCCAAGCGCACTTCGTGCACGATGCCGTCCAGGCCGCCGCCGGCCATGACGTCGACCAGATGCGCCTCGCCCTCGATGCCGGTTTCTGCGGCGATCTTGTGGAAGGCGTCGATCGCCGTCTCCGCTTCCTTCATCGCCTGGTTCCGGGCGCTGATCATGAAGTCGGCCGGCACGGGCGCCACGGCATAGCCGGGCACGATCGGATCATAGGCGAGCGAAAGGCCGGTCAGATGGGCGCCGAGACGCTTGGCGAGATCGGCCGCGGCGCGCGCGGCCGGCCGGTCGCCGGCCAGATCGACGACGACGCTGATGTCCTTGATATCCATGATGCGCTCCCTTGGCTCTCTCGATCCTGGCGAGGCTAGAGTCTACTCCGACCACGCGCTTTGAGAAGGATCAATCGGCAAATATGCGCAACTAGTAGGCGTGGCGGCGGAAGACTTCGCTGATGTCGCCGTTCCACTCCGTCCGGCATTCGTGGAGCAGCCGCTCGGCCAGGGTCTGGCCGCTGGCGACGATCTCCTCGAGCGGCTGCAGATAGACCGTCTCGTCATGGCCGTCGCTGTTGAGATAGCCGCGCGCCGTCAGTCCGCGCCGTGCGATCTGCACCATTTCGCGGGCGATATCGCGGACCGTGTGGTTGCGGAACGGCGTCGAAAGCGCGGTGCGGGGCACGCCGTCGCGCAGGGCCTGCCGCTCCTCCACCGTCCAGTCCTTGACCAGTTCCCACGCCGCGTCGAGCGAGGGCTGGTCGTAGAGCAGGCCGACCCAGAGCGCCGGCAGCGCGGTGAGCGGCCGCCACGGACCGGCATCGGCCCCGCGCATCTCGATGTACTTCTTCAGCCGCACGTCGGGGAACAACGTGGTGAGATGGTTGTTCCAGTCCGACAGCGTCGCGATCTCGCCCGGCAGGCCCGGCAGTTCGCCCTTCAGCAGGTCGCGGAACGACTGGCCGGCGACGTCGTGATAGGTGTCGCCGCGCTTGACGAAATACATCGGCACGTCGAGCGCCCAGTCGACATAGCGCTCGAAGCCGAAGCCGTCCTCGAAGGCGAAGGGGATCAGGCCGGAGCGCTGATTGTCGGTATCGCGCCAGATCTCGGCGCGGTTCGACAGCAGTCCGTTGGCGGCGTTGTCGATGAAGGGCGAGTTGGCGAACAGCGCCGTCGCGATCGGCTGCAGCGCCAGCGAGACGCGCATCTTCTTGACCATGTCGGCTTCGTCGGAGAAGTCGAGATTCACCTGCACCGTGGAGGTGCGGAACATCATGTCGAGGCCGCGCGTGCCGACCTTCGGCATGTAGCGGGCCATGATCTCGTAGCGCGATTTCGGCATCACCGGCGTCTCGGCCAGCGACCAGATCGGCGAGGTGCCGAGGCCGATGAAACCGATGCCGAGCGGCTCGGCGCACTGCCGCACCTGGGCGAGATGCGCGTGCAGTTCGCGGCAGGTTTGGTGGATCGTCTCCAGCGGCGCGCCGGAAAGCTCGAACTGGCCGCCGGGCTCCAGCGAGATGGCGCCGCCGCCGATGGGGTCGACCAGGCCGATGATCAGGCCGCGATCCTCGATCGGCTGCCAGCCGAGAAGACCTTCCATCAGGCGGAGGATACGCTCGATGCCGCGCGGGCCCTCATAGGGGACGGGCGTCAGGTCATCGGTGTAGAAGCCGAATTTCTCGTGCTCGGTGCCAATCCGCCACTGCGCTTTGGGCTTGGAGCCGCTGGCAATTACGTCGACGAGTTCGTCGCGCGATTCGACGATCGTGGAATCGGTAGCGTCGCGGGCCATGAGTACTCCGAAGCAGTGAGGCGCGGCACAGTAGCGGCGCGCCAGGGGAACGGCAATGGAGGGGCCATTACCTCGCAAAACCGAGACGGGCGGTGGACCGATCGCCTGAATCGGTGCACCGATAGCACCGAGGACATGCTTTCAGGGAGGAAAATCAGAATGACCGATTCGGCGAGACCGGTTGCCATCATCACCGGAGGGACGCGCGGCATCGGCGCGGCGATCGCCCGGGCGCTTGCTTCGCGGGGCGTCGACCTCGTGCTTTCCGGCCGCCATCGCGACGAGCCGGTGGAGAAGCTGATGCGCGAACTCGGCGCCGTCACCGGCGTGCTGTTCCATGCCGCCGATGCGGCCGATCCGGCTTCGGCGCCGGCGATCGTCGATGCCGCGCTCGCGCGCTTCGGCCGGGTTGACTATCTCGTTCCCTCGGCCGGCGGCGCCGTGCCGGGCACGGCTTTGACGGTCACGCCGGAGGCTTGGGAGAATGCCTTTCGCGTTCACGTCCATGCGCCGTTCCACCTGTTCCGCGCGGCGCACGCGTCGCTCGCGAAGCAGGGCGGGGCGATGCTCCTGATCTCGTCAGTGGCGGGCCTGCGCGGCTGCCCGGCGACCATTGCCTACCAGACCGTCAAGGGCGCGCTGCCGCAGATGGGCCGGGCGCTCGCCCGCGACCATGGCCATGAAGGCATCCGCATCAACACGATCTGCCCCGGCATCATCGAAACCCGCTTCCACGAGGCGATGACGCCGGAAGCGCGCGCCAACAACCTCGCCAACCGCATCCCGCTGCAGCGCCTCGGCACCCCCGAGCAGGTGGCGACCGCCGCCGTCGAGCTGCTGACCAACGAGTTCATCACCGGCGAGACGCTGGTGGTCGATGGCGGCATGAGCATGCGGATGGTCTGATTACGAAACCCGGAAGGCCCACGCCTTCCGGGTTTTCTCGTTCCTCAGCGCCGGCCGAGCACGATGACGTTGCCGACCATGACGAGGGCGAGGCCGGCGATCGCGAAGACCGTCCAGTGATAGCCTTCCGCGAAGGTCGAGATCAGCAGGGCGAAGACGGGGAACAGCACCGTCGAATAGCCGGCGCGGCCTGAGCCGATCCGGCCGAGCAGCGTCAGATAGGCAAAGAAGGCGACCACCGAGGACAGCAGCGCCAGCCATAGCAGCGAGGCGATGTACTGGAAGGACGGGTCGAAGATGAACGGCTTGCCGAGCAGCGCCGCGGTGATCGCCAGGATCGCCGCGCCATAGGCCATGCCCCAGGCGCTGGCCGAGACGACCGGAATGCCGCGTTTCTGCGCCGAGGCGGAAATCATGTTGCCGATGCAGAAGAACAGCGTGCCGCCGACGCAGAGCAGCAGGCCGATGGCCGCGTCGTGGTCGATCTCGGTGCCGGCGATCTCAGGCCAGAACATCAGCGCCACGCCGCCGAAGCCGAAGGCGGCGCCGAGCAGCACGCGCCGGTCGACCGACTGGCGCAGGAAGATCGCGCCAAGCAGCATGTTGAAGACCGAGGCGAGCGAGAAGATGACGGCGAGCAGGCCCGAGGCCAGCTTGGCGCCGCCGATATAGAACTGCAGGAAATTCATCGAGAAGATGAAGAAGCCGAGCCCGATGAAGCGCAGATGGTCGGCGAGCGGGAAGGCGAGGCGGTGGCGGCGCACGATCGCCCAGCCGAACATCACCAGCGAGGCGAGCAGGAACCGCCAGGTCAGCGCCACCTGGGGTGCGACGACGCCGAGCTGCAGCTTGAGCGCGATCCAGCTCGTGCTCCAGGCAAACACGGTGACCGCATAGAGCGAATAATCGAGCCGTGTCATCGCCGCCTCGGAGGGCTTGGCGCGTGGGAGGGCGGCCGGGGCGATTTCGGTCGCGTGGGTATCGGTTGGGGGAGACATGCGGCGATCCGGATGGCTGGGGGACTGCACCGAGAGCAGGAACCCCGCACCCCGTCCAGCAAATCTTTGTGAGCGGTGACGTCACCCAGATTGATGGGTCCGATGTTGCAATGCGGGAAAGTCGCGGAATTCAGCGCCTAATTGCGAAGGCGTCGCGCTTGGCCCGCGGGCGAAAACCGGCGCCGCCGCGGCCGCTCGGCAAAGCTTACCGCGATTTAATGAGAAACGTTCAGGCGACCGCGCCATAGCAATAGCGGGGGACGCAGGAAAGCTCGTCATGCGCAGATCCGTTGTTGCCGTGCTGGTTGTTGCCGCAGTGGTTGTCGTCGGGGTTGCTTATCGGGAGGGGCTTCTTCCCGCCTCGATCGACCGGTTCGCGGCCAGCGACGGTCCGCCGGCGGATGCAGGAGGCGGTGGCGGCGGGGGTAAGGGCGGGCGGCGCAACGCCACGCCGTCCGTGACGGTCACCCAGGCGGAGACCGGCGACCTGCCGGTCCGGCGCTCTACCATCGGCTGGATCAATTCGGTCGCCTCGACCCCCGTGACGACGCAGCAGCAGGGTGTCGTCACCCGCATCGCACTCGCGAACGGCGCCGACGTGAAGGCCGGCGATCTCCTGGTCCAGCTCGACGATCGCGCCGCGCAGGCAACGCTGGCGCGCGACCGGGCGGCGCTCACCCGCGACCAGGCCACCGTCGTTGCCACCACGGCCGACCTGAAGCGCGCGCAGGACCTCGTCGCCCGCAAGGTCGATTCCAGCCAGCAGCTCGACCAGGCCGTCGCGGCCGCCGCCAGCGCCGCCGCCGTGGTCACGCTGGATCAGGCGAATATCGACGCCGATCAGGTGGTGGTCGACGACATGCGCATCACCGCGCCGCATGATGGCCGGCTCGGCGCCTTTCTGATCACGGTCGGCAGCCTCGTCCAGCCGGGCAACTCGGTGGTGATGCTGACCGACATGACCCATCTCGAGGCCAATTTCACCGTCTCCGACGCCGATGTCTGCTTGCTGCGGCAGTCCCTGGCGGCAGGCTCCGTGCCGGTGCGCGTTTCGCCCTCGAACCAGCCGACGGCGGTGGCTATCGGCCCGAAGGCCGCCGCCGCGACGCAGCCTCACCCCGCGACCCCGGCCGGCAGCTCGGCCGAGGCGACGGTCGATTTCATCGACAGCACCATCAATACCAGCTCCGGCACGATGGCGGTCCGCGCCGCCGTGCCGAACGACAACCGGCTGTTCTGGCCGGGGCAGGCGGTCAAGGTCGATGTCGATCTCGGCATGCACACCAACGTCGTGCTGGTTCCCACCGTCGCGGTTCAGCCGGGGCAGCAGGGTTCCAATGTCTTCGTCGTCAAGCCGGACCAGACCATCGACGTCCGTCCGGTCGAGCTTGCCGGCATTGTCGGGGATCGCGCCGGCATTGTCTCGGGCCTCCAGGCCGGCGAGGCGGTGGTGACCGAGGGTCAGCTCTCGCTTGCCAGCGGCACGAAGGTGAACGTCCGGGACGCCAAGCCGGCCGTCGCGCCGCCGCCAAAGGGAGCGCCGAAAACCGGGCCGCAGACAAGCTCGAGCGCGCCTCAAGCGGTCAGCGGATCGGAGGCCAAGCTGTGAAGATCTCCGAGCTCTGCATCCGCCGCCCGGTCGCGACCATTCTGTTCTTCCTCGGGGTCGCCATGGGCGGCGTCTTCGCCTACCAGCAATTGCCGGTGGCGGCGTTGCCGGAAGTCAGCTTCCCCACCATCAGCGTCAGCGCGCAATTGCCCGGCGCCTCGCCGCAGACCATGGCGACCGCCGTCGCCACGCCGTTGATCAAGCAGTTCGAGACCATCTCGGGCATCGACACGATCAGCGCCACCAGCTCGCTCGGCAATTCGCAGATCGTGCTGCAATTCGCGCTCAACCAGAACATCGACACCGCCGCCGGCGACGTTCAGGCGGCGATCGACCGCTCGCTGCGGCAATTGCCGCCGAACATGCAGAACCCGCCCAGCTACCGGAAGGTCAATCCGGCCGATGCGCCGGTGCTGCTGCTGGCCGTGCAGGGCGATACGCTGCCGATGTCGACGCTCGACGATTTCGCCGAGAACGTGATCTCGCCCAGCCTTTCCACGCTTCCCGGCATCGCGCAGGTCGGCGTCTATGGCGGCCAGACCTATGCCGTCCGCGTCCAGGCCGATCCCGACAAGCTCGCCACGCGCAATATCGGCCTCGATCAGATCGCGTCGGCGCTTGCCGCCGCCAACGACCAGACGCCGGTCGGCACGATGCAGAACCGGAGCCAGTCGCTCGTCATCGACGCGCCGACGCAGATGACAAACGCCGCGGCCTTCAAGCAGCTGATCATCGCCAATCCGAACGGCAGCCCGGTGCGGCTTTCGGATGTCGCCAATGTCGTCGACGGCGTGCAGAACGCGCAGACGGCCGGCTGGTATGACGGCACGCGCTCGATCGTGCTGGCGATCCAACGCCAGCCGAGCGCCAACACCGTCGCCGTGGTCGATGCCGTCAACGCGCAGCTGCCCAAGCTGATGGCGTCGATGCCTGCCTCGATGACGATCAAGGTGCTGAACGACCGTTCGACCTCGATCCGCGCCGCTATCGCCGACGTGCAGACCACGCTGGCGATCACCATCGGCCTGGTGATCCTGGTGATCTACCTGTTCCTGGGCAAGGTTTCCGCCACCTTCATCCCGGCGCTCTCCGTGCCGCTGTCGCTAGTGGCGGCCTTTGGCGGCATGTATTTCTTCGGCTTCAGCGTCGACAACATCTCGCTGCTCGGCCTGACGCTCGCCGTCGGCCTCGTCGTCGACGATGCGATCGTCATGCTCGAAAACATCATGCGCCATGTCGAGGAAGGCATGCCGCCCTTCGAGGCGGCGCTGGTCGGCAGCCGCGAGGTCGGCGCGACCATCGTCTCCATGACGCTGTCCCTTGTCGCCGTGTTCCTGCCGGTGCTGCTGATGGGCGGCGTCATCGGCCGGCTGTTCAACGAGTTCGGCGTCGTCGTGACGCTGGCGATCGGCGCGTCGATGGTGGTGTCGCTGACGCTGACGCCGATGCTGGCGGCGCGCCTGCCGAAATCCGCCATCAGCCACGTCCGGCGGGGACCGGCCGCCTGGTTCGAGCGCGGCTTCCTCTGGGTCGAGGGACGCTATGACCGCGGCGTCGGCTGGTGCCTGGCGCATCGCTTCATCATCCTCGGCGTCTTCCTGGCCTCCGTCGTGGCGTCCGGCTGGCTGTTCATGACGCTGCCGAAGGGCTTCTTCCCGCAGGAGGATATCGGCCAACTCTCGGTCTCGACCCAGGCGCGGCAGGATATCTCCTTCCAGGCCATGGTGGGGCTGCAGCGGCAGGTCGAGGCGACGTTGAAGGCCTCGCCCTATGTGGATCACGTCGCCTCCTTCGTCGGCGGTGGACCGGGATCGGTGACGCTGAACTCCGCCTCGCTGTCGGTGCAGCTGAAGCCGAAGGATGCGCGTCCGCCTGTCAATGTCGTCATGAACGATCTGCGGGCGCAGCTTTCGCGCATTCCCGGCATCCAGTCCTACATCCAGCCGGTGCAGAACCTGCGCATCGGCGGCGTCAGCTCGCAGAGCACCTACCAGCTGATGCTGCAGGCGATCGACCAACAGGCGCTGAACGACTGGGCGACGCGGATGACCACGGCGATGCGCGGCGACCCGCATTTCGTCGACGTCGCCAACAATTTGCAGAACAACGCGCTGCAGGCCCGCATCGTCGTCGACCGCGACAAGGCGGATTCGCTCGGGATTTCCGCCGCCACCTTGCGCCAGACCCTGGAAGACGGCTTCGGCACCTCGACGGCGGCGACGATCCAGGCGACCGGCTCGAGCTACGACGTCATCCTCGAATATGATCCGGATCTGGCCTGGTCGGACAGCCTGCTTTCCGACATCCGCGTGCGCTCGTCGTCCGGCACGCTGGTGCCGCTGTCGAGCTTTGCCAGCGTCCAGCGCGCGGTCGGCCCCGTCACGGTCAACCAGCTTGGCCAGTTGCCGGCGGCGACCATCTCGTTCAACCTGCCGGACGGCGTCGCGCTCAGCCAGGCGACGGACCAGATCGAGGTGCTGAAGCAGCAGATCGGCGTGCCGGCCAATGTCTACACCTCCTATGCCGGCACGGCGCAGGTGTTCCAGCAATCTTTGGCGACGCAGGGCATCCTGATCTTCGCGGCGGTGCTGACGATCTATGTCGTGCTCGGCATGCTCTATGAGAGCTTCATCCACCCCCTCACCATCCTGTCCGGCCTGCCGGCGGCGGCCTTTGGCGCGCTCGTGGCGCTGAAGATCATGGGGCTCGATCTCTCGGTCATCGCGCTGATCGGCATCCTGATGCTGATCGGTATCGTCAAGAAGAACGCGATCATGATGGTCGACGTCGCCATTGTCGGGCAGCGCGAGGAGGGCCTCGCGCCCGAGATGGCGATCCACCGAGCGGCGGTGCGTCGGTTCCGGCCGATCATGATGACGACCTTCGCGGCCCTGCTCGGCGCGGTGCCGATCGCGCTCGGGACCGGCGCCAGCGCCGAACTGCGCCAGCCGCTCGGCATCGCGGTGGTCGGCGGCCTGCTGGTCTCGCAGCTTCTGACGCTGTTCATCACGCCGGTGATTTTTGTGGAGATGGAGCGCTTGAGCCGGTTCCTCGCCGGATTGCGCCATGGCCCTTCGGCGGAGCCGGCGACGCCGGCCGGATCGCCTGCGGCGCCGGCACTGCTGCCGCAGCCGGCCGGAGAATAGCTTCGGCTCATTCGCGACAAGCGCGGGCTGGCGGAATCGTTCGGATCGGCATCTATTGATGGACGCCGAATCCAAGCGAGCCGTCAGCCCCATGCGCATTCTCGTCGTCGAAAACTATCAAGCCACCTCGCTCGGCCTGATGCGGCCGGCGCTTGCCTCGGCCGGGGCGGTGATCGATATCCGCCGCGCCCATGAGGGCGACGCCTTGCCGGAAACCCCGGAAGGCTACGATGCGATCATCGTGCTCGGCGGTGGCCAGAGCGCGGTCGACGACGAGGCGCATCCCTATCTGCCGCGCCTCGCCCGCCTGATGCGCGCCTTTGGCGATGCCGACAAATCCGTGCTCGGCATCTGCCTGGGGTCGCAGATCCTGGCGCGCGGCTATGGCGCCAACAATATCCTGGGCCGGCCGACCGAATTCGGCTGGCAGGAAGTCACGCCGACGGAGGCGGGCCGCGACGATCCCGTCGTCGGCGTGCTGGAGGGCCCGTCGCCCCTGTTCCACTGGCATTCCGACACGTTCAGCCTGCCGGAGGGCGCCGTCCACCTGGCGACCAGCGCGCTGACGCCCAACCAGGCCTTTCGCATCGGCCGCGCCGTCTATGGCATCCAGTTCCACTTTGAGGCCGATACAGCGCTGGTGCGCGACTGGAGCGACACGTTCGGCGATGTCGCGGCGGAGATCGATCCGGACTGGCCGGAGCGCCATGCTCGCGAGGAAGGTCCGCTCGGCAGCCGCGCCGACGCCGCCGGAAGGGCGATCGCCCGTGCCTGGATCGCAACGATCCGGTAGGCGGGCTCGTCAAACGTTCCTAAGGATGCCGAACGCCGTTATGCGGGCATGAAGTCCGGGTCACGAAGCTGTTCCAAGGTCCATGGGCACTCTGCAGGAAAGGTCGATTTCGGCAGGCCCGTTTCGACTGCAGCCTCGCGTACCGCGTAGCGGTAGATGTCCGCAACGATTCGACCAGCATCCGCCTTCAGCGATCCATTGCGCTTTTCACGGCGCTCGATGTTGCCACGCTCGCGCAAGACGGTGATTTCCCAGGAGGCGGATCGCTGTTCCGGCTGGTATGTCCATTTCAGCAGATGGCCAATCAGGAGGCGGTAGGAAGACTCCAGCGCATGACGCTGCTCACTCCCCATGTCCTCCAACTCCTCGATCAGGTTGGGCAAATCGACTTCATGGATGCGCTTCTGCTGCAAGAGTTCGATCTGCTCGTACAGCCAAGCAGAGAAATCATCTTCGTAATCGGTCGGCGGATCGAAGAGCGGCTTTTCCTTGGCGAGGCCCATGCAGCTTTCTCCTGACCAAAGACAAATGGGTCCGCTCACTATGCCACGAACGGGGCCCCGAGAGGAGTTCGTCTTTCGGGCCTGCCGAGGGACCGGTCAACCTTCTTTTCCAACGGCATTTCCATCCCCCGACCATCATCCTGAGGCGCCCGACGAAGCCGGGCCTCGAAGGAGGATCTCTCCTCACTGGCACTGTGCGGAATATCCTTCCTTTACCTCTCCCTGAGGGAGAGGTCGACGGCCGCAGGCCGGCGGGTGAGGGTTTACGGCCTCACCGGATGGTTCCCTAAACCCTCACCCGGAGCTTCGATCCGACCTCTCCCTCAGGGAGAGGTAAGGGGCAACGCGGCACGAGTTGGGAAATCGGGGCTCGCTTGTCGAAGTATGGGCCAGACACTCACGATGATGGTGGAGCAGGACCAACCGTCTTGAAAGGCTACGGGAACAACGCCGCCCGCAGTCCAAAACCGTTCAGTCCCGGCGCACGGGACGCTTCGCCGTCGCGCGTTCCTCGAATTGCATCAGCCGCAGCGAGGCGATTTCTTCGCGGGCGCCGGCCTCGGCGGCGTCCTTCATCGACGCCGCGACATAGGCGATGTGATCGATGGCCGCCTGGCGGGCGGCTTCGGGATCGCCGGCAAGGATCGCATCCCGGATCGCCTTGTGCTGGGCCAGGAGCTGGTCGCGCGAGCCGGCCTGGCCGTAGAGACGGCTGCGATTGTAGAACACGCCGTCGGCCAGCAGCCGGTAACAGGCGCGCAGCACGTGGATGATGACGATGTTGTGCGTCGCCTCGCCGATCGCCTGGTGGAACTCAACGTCCAGCGCCGCCTCGCGCCGGAAGTCGGCCTTGCCGTGTTCGGCTTCCATCGTCTCGATGATGCGGCCGAGGATGATGCGGTCGGCCTCGGTGGCGCGCGTCGCCGCCATCGCCGCGGCCGTCGCCTCGATCTCGCGCCGGAATTCCAGATAGTCGCCGCCGGCCTTGGGCGATTGCGCGATCAGGTCGACGATCGGCGCGGCGAAGACAGACCCTTCGATCGCGGCCACATAGGTGCCGCCGCCCGGGCGGCTTTCGACCAGCCCGCGGCCCTCCAGCGCCTTCAGCGCATCGCGCAGGATCGGCCGCGAAACGCCGAGCGTCGCCGACAGGTCGCGCTCGCCCGGCAGCTTGTCGCCGGGATGCAGCACGCCCTCCAGCACCAGCATCTCGATCTGTCGCGCCACCTCGTCGGCGGTCGCGCGGGAAGGAATCGGTTGAAAGACCATGCGGAAGAGCCTATCAGCGGAAATCAGGAAGTGGTCAAGAAATTGATCCAGTTGGCGGGCGCGGCTCGCCTTTCAAGAATTCATATGAAATTGGAGCGGCGCCATGGGCGGCTTGAAGGACGCAACGAGCATTGCAGACCTGAGATTGTTGGCGAAGCGCCGCGTGCCGCGCGCCTTTTTCGATTATGCCGATCGCGGCTCCTACAATGAGGAAACGATCGACGCCAACTCGGCCGACTTCAAGGCCCTCAAGCTGCGCCAGCGCGTCATGGTCGACGTGTCCAACCGCTCGACCGAAGTCACGCTGCTCGGCGAGAAGTTCGCCTATCCCTTCGCCTTCGCCCCGACCGGCCTGACCGGCATGCAGCATGCCGATGGCGAGATCCTGGCGGCCAAGGCCTGCGAGAAGGCCAACATCCCGTTCGCGCTGTCGACCATGTCGATCTGCTCGATCGAAGACGTGGCGGCGGCGACCTCGCGGCCGTTCTGGTTCCAGCTCTACGTCATGAAGAACCGCAACTTCGCCAAGCAGCTGGTCGAGCGCGCCATCGCCGCCAAGTGCTCGGCCCTCATCCTGACGCTCGACCTGCAGGTGCAGGGCCAGCGCCACCGCGACATCAAGAACGGCATGACCGTGCCGCCGCAGATCAAGCTGCACAACGTCCTCGACATGGCGACCAAGCTGCCATGGGCGTTCAAGGTTCTGGGCAGCAAGCACAAGACCTTCGGCAATCTGAACGGCGTCGAGGGCATGAGCGGCGTCAAGTCGCTGGGCCAGTGGATCTCCGGCCAGTTCGACCCAGCGCTGAACTGGGATGACGTCGCCTGGATCCGCTCGATCTGGCCCGGCAAGCTGATCCTCAAGGGCGTTCTCGATGTCGGCGACGCGCAGAAGGCGGTCAACACCGGTGCCGACGCGATCGTCGTTTCCAACCATGGCGGCCGCCAGCTCGACGGCGCGCCGTCCGCCATCTCGCGCCTGCCGCGTATTGTCGACGCCGTCGGCAACCAGACCGAAATCCTGTTCGACAGCGGCATCCGCTCGGGCCAGGACGTGCTGCGCGCGCTGGCGCTCGGCGCCAAGGGCTGCATGCTGGGCAAGGCCTTCCTGTTCGGCCTTGGCGCCGGCGGTGAAGAGGGTGTCTCGAAGGTCATCCAGATCGTCGGCAAGGAGCTCGACGTCTCGATGGCGCTGACAGGTCGTCGCACCCTGGCCGAGATCGACGATACCGTCATCGATCGGGGTTGAGCCCTATCCGTCCCGGCCCTACTGCTTAGTCAGTTGGGCGCGGGATCGAGGGCGCGATGCGCGAAGGACCAAGACGTTTCGAGGATCATCCGCTTCGAAGCGCGGTGCTGAACGAGATCCATGCGCGGCCTTTCCACATGATGGAAGCGCCGCGCATTGTTTTGAACTACGCCTTCATGACCGATGCCGGCCACGCGGACGCGGCCCGCGACCGTCTCGCGGCGCTGTGTATCCGCAACGGCCTGCCGCAACCGGCAGCACATGCGCGCCATCACGTTGTCGATCTCTGCGGCGGCACGCTGCGCTGGGAGAGCCACGCCGAATTCACCACCTATAGCTGGGATGCGCGCGGCGGCGCCGGCGCGCTGCCGGCCGAGACGCCGTTCGGCGAGGCCTTCGAGGCGCCAGGCCCGCTGATGGTGGCCGCGCGGCTCGACCTCGTCGCCGACCAGCGCCCGATCGCCGAGCTGCTCTCCGGCTTCGATCCGGGCTCGCTCGCTGTCTCGGAAGTGGCCGGGGGCAGGGGGCTGATCGCATCCGATTTTCGCGAGGATGGTGACGGCTATACGCGCCTGCTGGTGGTCGATCGTGGGCTCGAGCCGCAGGAGGCGGGGCCGATCGTCCAGCGCCTGCTCGAGCTTGAGACTTATCGGACGCTGGCCATGCTCGGCCTGCCGGAAGCGCAGCGCCTGCATCCCGAGCTTCGCCGTATCGAGATGGATCTGGTCGCCAATACCGGCCGCTTCCGCGCCAGCGAAGGCTTCGAGGCCAACCGTGCCTTGCTCGACGACCTGACCGCCCAGGCCGGCGATCTGGAAGCCGGCGCCGCCGAAAGCGCCTTCCGCTTCGGCGCTAGCCGCGCCTATTCCGAGATCGTGCGCCTGCGCCTCAACGCCATGGATGAACAGCCGATCGCCGGCTATTCGAGCTTCACGGCCTTTCTCGCCCGCCGCATGGCGCCGGCGATGCGCACCTGCCAGACGGTGGAGGGGCGCCAGCAGGACCTGTCGCGAAAGCTCGCCCGCGCCGCTGCCCTGCTGCGCGCCCGCGTCGATGTCGAGCTGTCGCAGCAGAACCGCGCTTTGCTCGACAGCATGAACCGCCGCGCCCGGCTGCAACTGCGCCTGCAGCAGACGGTCGAAGGGCTCTCGGTCGCGGCGATCAGCTATTACATCGTCGGGCTGATCGGCTATCTGGCGAAGGGATCGTCCGTCGTCGGCTTCGAGCTGGACCCGGCGCATGTCACCGCCTTCGCGGTGATCCCGGTGGCGCTGTTCGTCTGGTTCCTGGTCCGCCGCATCCGCTCGAAGCATAATGACGGGCATGGCGCCGACTAGGGGGTAGCCGGCGCGAGGATCTTGCCGAGGCCTTCGTCCCAGTGCGGGTGCTCGCCATAGAGCCCGGCGAGGTGGTCGATGAACAGCCGCACCTTGGCGGCGAGGAAGCGCCGGCTCGGATAAACGGCATGCACCGCCACATGCCGCGAGGCGCGGTAGGCGGGCAGCACCACGACCAGGCGGCCCTCGCGAAGCTCCGGCCCGACATCCCAGGTCGAGCGGTAGGCGATGCCGAGGCCTGCCAGCACCGCTTCGCGCACCACCTCGTTGGAATTGGTGCGAAGCCTGCCCTCGACATGCACCGTCACCGGGCCGTCCGGCCCTTCCACCCGCCAGGGATCCTGGCTGGCGGTGGCGAGCAGCGTGTGCTTCGACAATTCAGCGATGGTCTGCGGCGTGCCATGTTCGGCGAGATAGGCCGGCGTCGCGCAGAGCAGGCGGTGGTTCGGCGCCAGGCGTCGCGCCACAAGGCTCGAATCCGTCAGCTCGGCGATGCGGATCGAGACGTCGATGCCGTCCTTGACCAAGTCGACGAACTCGTCGGAGAGCACGAGATTGACCGAAAGGCCGGGATTGGCGGCGAGAAAGCTGCCCAGATGCGGCGCGATGTGCAGCCGGCCGAAGGTGGTGGGCGCGGAGACCTTGAGCGTGCCGCGCGCCACGTCGGATCGCCGGCTGACGAACGACTCCGCCTCGTCGATCGAGGCGAGGATCTGCACCACGCGGTCGTGGAAGCCGCGCCCGGCCTCCGTCAGCGCAATCTGCCGGGTGGTGCGCTGCAACAGGCGCGTGCCAAGCCGATCCTCCAGACGCTTCAGGCGCTTGGAGACGACGGCGGGAGAGAGATCAAGCTCGCGGCCCGCGGCGGAAAGGCTTCCGGCGGTGACAACGCGGGCGAAGATCTCCATATCGGATAAGGTGCTCATTGCCTCTATAGTGGCAAAAAAACAGGGGCATTTTCAATCCTGGGGCAAGGATGATTGTTTTCTATCCCGGCTTGGGTACAAAACCGTCCGCGCCTAGAGTGGTTCTGAACTGGGAGGGAGGCTGCCATGTCCGCGATTGAGATTCCGAAGCCGGACCCGCGCATCCTCGCGCGCCGTGCGGAAATTCTCGCCGGCCTCGCCGCGCTGGTGCCGCCGACCTCGCTGATTACCGAGGAGGACGAGCGCCGCGCCTTCGAGACCGACGCGCTCACCGCCTATCGTCGCATCCCAATGGCCGTTGTGTTGCCGGAAACCACCGAGCAGGTTTCCAAGGTGCTAACATTCCTGAACCGGGAGGGCGTCAAGGTCGTCGCCCGCGGCGCCGGCACGTCGCTGGCCGGCGGCGCCATCCCGAGCGAGGACGCGGTCGTCCTCGGCGTCTCAAAGATGAGCCGGATCCTCGACGTCGACACCGCCAACCGCACCATCCGCGTCGAGTCCGGCGTCACCAATCTCGGCGTCTCCGGCGCCGTCGCCCATCTCGGCTTCTTCTATGCGCCCGACCCGTCGAGCCAGCTTGCCTGCACCATCGCCGGCAATATCGGCATGAACTCCGGCGGCGCGCATTGCCTGAAATATGGCGTTACCACCAACAACGTGCTGGGCGTCAAGATCGTGCTGATCGACGGCACCATCGTCGAGATCGGCGGCGCGCATATGGATGCGGCCGGCTATGACCTTTTGGGCCTGATCGTCGGCTCCGAAGGCCAGCTCGGCGTCGTCACCGAGGCGACGCTGCGCATCCTGCCGCTCGCCGAAGGCGCGCGACCGATGCTGATGGGCTTCCAGTCGGCCGAGGACGCCGGCGCCTGCGTGGCCGCGATCATCGCATCCGGCATCATCCCGGTCGCGATCGAATATATGGACCGTCCGGCGATCCAGGTCTGCGAAGCCTTCGCCCATGCCGGCTATCCGCTCGATGTCGAGGCGCTGCTGATCATCGAGGTCGAGGGTTCCGAAGCCGAGATCGAGGACCTGATCGGCAAGATCACGCGGATCGCTGCCGATTATGATCCGTCGGGCCTGCGCGTTTCGCAATCGGAAGCCGAGAGCGCCGCGATCTGGAAGGGCCGCAAATCCGCCTTCGGCGCGATGGGGCGGCTCGCCGACTATATCTGCATGGACGGCACGATCCCGACCGGCCAGCTCTCCGCCGTCCTGACCGGCATCGCCGAGATCTGCGCCGGCTATGGCCTGCGCGTCTCCAACATCTTCCATGCCGGCGATGGCAATCTGCATCCGCTGGTGCTGTTCAATGCCAACGATCCGGTTGAGCAGCACAAGGCCGAGCGCTGCGGCGAGGACATCCTCAAGCTCTGCGTCGATCTGGGCGGTTGCCTGACCGGCGAGCACGGCGTCGGCATCGAGAAGCGCGACCTGATGACCTACCAGTTCAACACCATCGATCTCGACCAGCAGATGCGTGTGAAAACCGCGCTCGATCCGCAGTGGCTGCTCAATCCGCACAAGGTGTTTCCGCTCGCGGGGCGCCCGGTCTGATGTGTGAATGTCCGTACTTCGAGAAAGCATGCCGATGACGTCGATCCTTCTCCCCGACAGCGAGACCGAGATCGAGGCGATCGTGCATGAGGCGGCGCAGTCGCACAGCCCGCTCGCGATCCATGGCGGCGGCACGCGGCCGATCGGCAAGCCGGTGCACGCGGACCGGACGCTTTCGACGAAGCTTCTGACCGGCATCACGCTGTACGAACCGTCGGAGCTCGTCATCTCGGCCCGCGCCGGTACGCCCCTGGCCGAGATCCAGCAGACGCTGGCCGCCAACCGGCAACGCCTGCCCTTCGAGCCGATCGACTACCGCCACCTGCTCGGCAATCACGGCATCCCGACGATCGGCGGCGTCACCGCTTCCAACAGTTCCGGTCCCCGTCGCATCCATTCGGGCGCGGCGCGCGACTCGCTGATCGGCGTCCGCGCCACCACCGGGCGGGGCGAGACGATCAAGTCCGGCGGCCGCGTCATGAAGAACGTGACCGGCTATGATTTCGTCAAGCTGCTGGCCGGGTCCTGGGGCACGCTCGCCGTGCTGACGGAAATCACCTACAAGCTGCTGCCGGAAGCCGAGACGGAACTGACGCTGCTCCTGACCGGGCTGTCGGCGGAGTGCGCCGTCGAGGCGATGACGACGGCCCTCGGTACGCCGTTCGAAGTGACGGGCGCGGCGCATCTGCCGGCGACCGACGGCATGCCGACCCGCACGGCGCTGCGACTGGAAGGCTTCGACGCCTCGGTCCGCTATCGTACCGACCGGCTCTATTCGGTGCTGCAGCCGTTTGTCGCGTTCGAGACGATTGCCGCCGAAGCCTCGCGCGTGCTCTGGGCGTCCATACGCGACGTCGAGGCGCTGGAAACGCCGCACGATGCCACGATCTGGCGGATTTCGGTCCGGCCGACCGATGGCCCGAGGGTCGGCGAGTCGTTGAAAGCTAAGCTTGGCAGCCGCGTGCTCTATGACTGGGCCGGCGGCCTGGTCTGGGCGAGCGCTCCGGCGGATGGCGATGGTGGCGCGGCCGTCGTGCGCGGCGCGGTCGCCTCCGTTGGGGGGCATGCCATGCTGGTGCGCGGATCGCCGGAACTGCGCGCCAGCGTGCCGGTGTTCGAGCCGGAGTCGCCCGGCGTGGCGGCGATGAGCCGCCTGATCAAGGCGACCTTCGATCCCGCCGGCGTGCTCAATCCGGGGCGGATGTAGGCGATGCCGGATATTGGGACCGCTGCGGGCAGGCCGCCGGCGCCGCAGGACGCCGCGGCCTTTCTGGACCTACTTCTCGGTGAAGCGGACGACGCCGACTTCGCAGACATCGACGCCTTCCAAAATGGCTTCGCTGTCGTCGACGAAGACGCCCTTGAAGTCGAATTTGCAGTAGCCGCTGCCGTCATCGATGTTGATGCTGACCGACCCACCGGCCGGAACCTGGTCGTCGCCGAGAATGTCTTCCTCCCAGTCGCTGGCGCCGACATTCGAGGCGTAGAATTCGTTCAGATCGCTGTTGGTCTCGTTGATGATCTTGACCTTGCGATTTTCGGCATGGGCCGCTCCGCCAAGGACCATGGTTGCAAAGACCACCGCGCCCAGGGCGGTCCACAGGCGATGCTGCATAATCATTCCTTTGATAGCACTGAAGAAATTTCAGGCGTCCCGCCAATGCCAGATGCCCCAAGGTCGCGCAAGCGTGATTGTTCGCCGTCCCTGACCCCGCCCGCTTCGGCAGAGTGACCCCATGCAAACCTCCTTTACCCTCGCCCAACTTGCCGACCCGGATGTGCGTGAATCCGAGAAGATCCTGCGCACCTGCGTCCATTGCGGTTTCTGTACGGCGACCTGTCCGACCTATCTGCTGCTCGGCGACGAACTCGACAGTCCGCGCGGGCGCATCTACCTGATCAAGGACATGCTCGAGGGCGGCAAGCCGGCGAACGAGCAGGTGGTCAAGCATGTCGATCGCTGCCTGTCCTGCCTTTCCTGCATGTCGACCTGTCCGTCCGGCGTGAATTACATGCACCTCGTCGATCATGCCCGCGCGCATATCGAGGAGACCTATGACCGGCCGATCGCCGACAAGGTGATCCGTTCGGCCATTGCCGGAATCCTGCCCTATCGCAACCGTTTCCGCCTGGCGCTGGTAGGAGCTGCCATGGCGCGTCCTTTTGCGGGGCCGATGGGCAAGGTGCCGGGTTTCAAGCGGATCAGCGCCATGCTGAAGCTGGCGCCGCGCTTTCCGCACGGCCGCACTGCTTCGGAAGGGCCGGGCACCTTCCCGACGGAGGTCGAGAAGCGCGGCCGCGTCGCGCTGCTTTCCGGCTGCGTCCAGCCCGTGCTCGACCCCGGTATCAACGAGGCGACGATCCGCCTGCTGAACCGGGTCGGCGTCGAGGTGGTGATCGCCAAGGGCGAGACCTGCTGCGGCTCGCTCGCCCATCACATGGGCAAGTCGGAACAATCGCATGCGACGGCCAAGCGGGCGATCGATGCCTGGACCGCCGAAATGGATGGCGAGGGGCTCGACGCCATCATCATCACCGCGTCCGGCTGCGGCACGACGATCAAGGATTACGGCTTCATGTTCCGCGAGGACGCCGCCTATGCCGAAAAGGCGGCGCGCGTGTCAGCCATCGCCAAGGACATCACCGAATATCTGGAGAGCTTGAAGCTCGCGCCCGTCGCCGCGCCGAAGCCCTTGACCGTGGCCTATCACTCCGCATGCTCGATGCAGCACGGCCAGCAGATCAAGACGACGCCGAAGACGCTGCTGGCGAAGGCAGGCTTCACCGTGCGCGATGTGCCCGAAGGCCATATCTGCTGCGGCTCGGCCGGCACCTACAACATGCTGCAGCCGGAACTGTCGCAGCAGCTCAAGGCGCGAAAGCTCGGCAACATCGCCAAGGTGTCGCCCGATGTCGTCGCCACCGGCAATATCGGCTGCATCACGCAGCTCTCCGGCGGCGTGCCGGTGGTCCATACGATCGAGTTGCTGGATTGGGCCTATGGAGGCCCGAAGCCGGCCGGCCTCAACGTCTGATACATCGCGCCGGACGGTCGGCGCGATCGCCCGAAATCAGAGATCGCTGGCAGTCAGCGTGTAGGACGCGTGCGCCTGCCGGGAATAGGCGCGCGCCGCGGCGTGCTCGATCCGCGCCCGGTTGGCGTCGAAGGTGCGCAGCGCATGGTCCTCGTCCAGCGCACCGTTCGGATCGATGCGCGCGAGGGCATCCGCTTCGAGATAGAACGAGACTTCCTTCGCGCTATCGTGGCCCCAGAACTGAATCCGGTGGCGCGTCTCATTGTAACTGCGGCTTCGATTGGGGAATTGGAGGTTCATCTTCCAAGCATACGCGCAATTCCGCGCGAGGGTTACCTCTATTGTGGTCCCAGTCGATATGGCCATGAATTCAGAGATCTGAAGGCCTTCTCCTTTACCGGCCCAAAGCAATTCAAGACGGGGCGTCGAGACGACCCTCTCAAAGCGGTTGAGGACTTGGGAGCGCTACGGCCAGTTCTAGGCCTCCGGCGCATGGCCCGCGCGCGCCGACAGCAGGACGCGCTCCACCCGTCGATCCGGCACGAGCCAGATCATTGCGACGCCGACATAGCAGGCGATGGCGATCCACGGGCTGACAAAGGCAAGCGCGACCGCGACGGCATAGATCAGGACGGAAATCTTGCCCTTGCGATCCCGGCCGAATGCCTCGGCGATAGCCGAGTTTGCGCCTTCGAGCCGGATGAGCGACCGCGCGAGGATGTAATAGGCGATACCGCACATCATCAGCACGAAGCCGTAAACAGCGACCGGGACCGACTCGATGTGGTTTTCGCCCATCCATGCCGTGGTGAACGGCGTCAGCGACAGCCAGAACAGCAGGTGCAGATTGGCCCAGAGCACGCCGCCGCGGACATGGCTGACGGCATGGAACATGTGGTGATGGTTGTTCCAGTAGATGCCGATCATGATGAAGCTCAGCACATAGCTGAGAAATACCGGCACGAGGGGCAGAAGCGTGTGGATGTCCGCCTGGTGCGGCACCTTCAGTTCCAGCACCATGATGGTGATGATGATGGCGATGACGCCGTCGCTGAATGCTTCGATCCGGCTCTTGTTCATGCCCGCTGCTCCGTCGCCATGCCAGCTCGCACGCTAGCCCTTTCCGTGGCGTCGCTCCATCCTTGCCGTGCGCGCGATAGGGTCGCTCCTGCGTCGAGGCGCGGAGCGCCTGGAAGCCTGCGCGATGTGTCCGTGCGCGCGGCGACATGGGTCGCACGCTGCTCTGCCTACCAGGGATCGCCGGGGTGCCTCTTGCCTGTCCGC
The DNA here is from genome assembly GCF_040548815.1 of Kaistia defluvii. NCBI lineage: Bacteria > Pseudomonadati > Pseudomonadota > Alphaproteobacteria > Hyphomicrobiales > Kaistiaceae > Kaistia > Kaistia defluvii. The sequence goes on from NZ_JBEPSM010000002.1 coordinate 782,435, forward strand.
CTAGCCATGCTAGGGTCCGCTCGTCTCATCGGGGTGCCCTGATCCATCCGGATCCTGGCTGAGAGGTCTTCGGACTAACCCGCGAACCTGATCCGGATCATGCCGGCGGAGGGATTGAGCCAAGCGCCTGGATGCTCAAGCACCTGGATGTTCTTGCCGTCGTTCCGTCCTGCGTCACAGCAAAGGACGTCTACCTGTGTCTCCCAACCCTTCCTTCACGATCGAAGCCGCGACCGATGCGTTGCATGCCATGCGGGCTGCCCGTCCGCTCGTCCAGAACATCACCAACTACGTCGCCATGACGATCTCGGCCAATGTGCTGCTCGCCGTCGGCGCGTCGCCAGCCATGGTGCATGCGACCGAGGAGGTCGACGACTTCGTCGCCATCTCCAATGCGCTGGTGATCAATATCGGCACGCTGTCGCCGACCTGGATCGAGGGCATGCAGCGCGCGGCGAAGCGGGCCGTCGCCCTCGCCAAGCCCTGGGTGCTGGACCCGGTCGGCTGCGGCGCGACGAAGTTCCGCACCGATTTCGCCGTCGAGATGAGCCGGGCGGGTCCGTCGATCATTCGCGGTAATGCCAGCGAGATCATGAGCCTCGCCGGCGCGGCCGGGGCAGGGGGCAAGGGCGTCGATTCGACCGCTTCGTCCGATGCGGCGATGGAAGCCGGCAAGGCGCTGGCGCGCGCCAGCGGCGCGGTCGTCGCCATCACGGGCGAGACGGACTATGTCACGGACGGCACGACGGTCGTGGCGATCACCGGCGGCAGCCCGCTAATGCCGCTCTCGACCGCGCTGGGCTGTGCGTTGTCGGCGACAGTTGCCGCCTTCGCCGCCGTGCGTCCGCCCTTCGAGGCGGCGGTCGCCGCCATCGCCGTCTATGGCGCGGCGGGCGCCGCCGCGGCGACCCGCGTGACCGGGCCGGGCCATCTGCCGGCGGAGCTTTGCGACGCGCTCTATGTGGCCGACGCCGACATGATCGCGCGTTATGCGACCATCCGGGTTGTTGATGAGGTGAATGTCTGATGAGCCGTCCTTTCGATCTTTCGCTTTATCTCGTCACCGACGAGGACCTGGCCGGACCGCGCGGCGTGGTCGAAACGGTGCGCGCCGCGATCGAGGGCGGCGTCACGCTGGTGCAGCATCGCTGCAAGCACGGCACCACCCGCGATTTCGTCGCGACGGCGTCGGAGCTGATGGAAATCCTGCGCCCGCGTGGCATCCCGCTCATCATCAATGACCGCGTCGATGTCGCGCTGGCGGTCGATGCCGATGGGGTCCATGTCGGCCAGGACGACATGCGCGTCGCCAAGGTGCGCGAACTGATCGGCCCGGATCGCATTCTCGGCCTGTCCGCGGCATTGATGGAGGAACTGACGCCGGACGAACTCGGCCCGATCGATTATCTCGGCGTCGGCCCGGTCTTCGCGACGACGACCAAGCCGGACGCGGACGACGCGATCGGCTTCGACCATCTCGGGCGGATCAAGGCGGCGGCTGGCCTTCCGGTCGTGGCGATCGGTGGCCTGAAGCCCGAGCATGTCGAGCCGACGCTGGCGGCGGGCGCCGATGGCCTTGCCGTCGTTTCCGCCATCATGGCGGCGGAAGACCCGGCAAAGGCGGCGCGCGACTTCGCCGACCGCATCGCGCGCTACCGTTCGCAATAGGGCGACTTATTCCAAAACGGAACAAGTTCTGCCCTGTTCATGCAGGTTCAGTTGAAGACGGCGGCGTGGCATAGTCCGCTCCAACGTGCCCACCGAGGAGTTGTCCATGTCCGCCACCAACGCTGAACGCCTGGTCGTCAAGGGAGCCCTGGGGCCCCGTTTCGACGAGATCCTGACGCCCGAGGCGCTCGCCTTCGTCGCCGAACTGCATGGCCGGTTCGACGCGAAGCGCCGCGCCCTGCTCGAATTCCGCAACGAGCGTCAGGTCTTCTTCGACAATGGCGGGCTGCCGGACTTCCTGCCCGAAACCAAGGCGATCCGCGAGGGCGACTGGAAGGTCGCGCCGATCCCGGCCGACCTGCAGGACCGCCGCGTCGAGATCACCGGCCCTGTCGACCGCAAGATGATCGTCAACGCGCTGAACTCCGGCGCGAAGGTGTTCATGGCCGATTTCGAGGACGCATCCTCGCCGGTCTGGGCCAACATGATCGAGGGCCAGCTGAATCTGAAGGACCGCTGGGCCAACCAGATCGACTTCACCGACGCGCGCACCGGCAAGGCCTACAAGCTCGGCGCCAATCCGGCCGTGCTGATCATCCGCCCGCGCGGCTGGCACCTGCCCGAGCGCCACATCACCTTTGACGGCATGGACGCTTCCGGTTCGCTCGTCGATTTCGGCCTCTATGTCTTCCACAATGCCAAGGCGGCGCTGGCGCAGGGCTCGGGCCCGTATTTCTACCTGCCCAAGATCGAGAGCCATCTCGAGGCGCGCCTCTGGAACGACGTCTTCACCTATGCCGAGGAGGCGCTGGGGCTGGCGCACGGCACCATCAAGGCGACCGTCCTGATCGAGACGCTGCCGGCGGCCTTCGAGATGGACGAGATCCTCTATGAACTGAAGGACCACATGGCCGGTCTCAATTGCGGCCGCTGGGACTACATCTTCTCGTTCATCAAGACGCTGCGCAACAACAAGGCCTTCCTGCTGCCGGATCGCGGCCAGGTCGTCATGGGCAAGGCGTTCCTGCTCGCCTATTCGGAACTGCTGATCAAGACCTGCCACCGCCGTGGCGCCTTCGCCATGGGCGGCATGGCCGCGCAGATCCCGATCAAGAACAACCCGGAAGCCAACGCCGCCGCCTTCGCCAAGGTTCGCGCCGACAAGGAACGCGAGGCCAATGCCGGCCATGACGGAACCTGGGTCGCGCATCCGGATCTGGTGCCGGTCGCCATGGAAGTGTTCGACCGCCTAATGCCGACGCCGAACCAGCTCACGCGCCTGCGCGAGGAGGTCTCCTTCGGCCAGAAGGACATGCTCGCCATCCATGACGGCACCCGGACGGAAGAGGGACTGCGCCACAACATCCGCGTTGGCGTCCAGTATATCGAGGCTTGGCTGCGCGGTCGTGGCGCGGTGCCGATCTACAACCTCATGGAAGATGCGGCGACCGCCGAGATCAGCCGTGCGCAGATCTGGCAGCAGCTCAATTTCGAGGCGACGCTGGAGGACGGCCAGAAGGTGACGGAAGAACTGTTCCGCCGCGCGCTGGCCGAGGAAATGGAAGTCGTGAAGGGCGAGGTCGGCGCGGACAATTACGCTGCCGGCCGCTTCCCCGAGGCAATCGACCTGTTCGCCAAGCTCTCGACCGCCAAGTCCTTCGAGGCCTTCCTCACGGTCCCGGCCTACAAGCTGATCGACTAGCCGAGCCGATTGACGCGCATTCCGCGTCCGCTAAAAATGGCGGCAGGCTGATACGGCCTGCCGCTTGCGCCTCTTGGGGTATGGTGAATGTATCCGACTGAATGAACCTGATCCGTTGGCTCCGGCGAACGCCTCAGCAATGCAAGCGCTGACGTGACTGCGTTCGCCCTGAGGCAAGGAACAGGAAACATGCGCGATTTTCGCGATGCCAAAGCCATGGCAAAGGCGCTTCGGGCCTCCATGGCCGAGCGCAATATCGAACTCTCCCATAGCGAAACGCTCGAGATCGTCGCCCGCCAGTTTGGCTATGACGACTGGAACATTCTGGCGGCCGAAATTGCTTCGGACACTCCCAAGGCGCAGGCCGTGGTCGTCGGAGATATCCGGTTCAATCAGGTCATCCCGATCCTGCGGATCTTCGACATCGCCAAGGCGATGGAATTCTATCGGGATTTTCTCGGCTTCACCGTCGATTGGGAACATCGCTACGGCGAGGGCATGCCGCTCTATGCGCAGGTGTCGCGCGCCGGCATGCTGTTGCATCTGTCCGAACACCATGGCGATGCGAGCCCGGGCTCGACGGTGTTCGTCTGGATGCGTGGGATCGAGGCCTTCCATCGCGAACTTCTCGGCAAGAAGTACGGCTATTCGCGCCCGGGGCTAGAAGACACCGGCTACGACGCCCGCATGGTCGAGGTGCCGGATCCGTTCGGCAACCGGATCCGATTCAACGAACACAACGACCCCGCGGGCGCTCGCTAAGCCGTTCTCCAGACTGGTCGCGGAGACCCATCCCGAGTGACCGGAATGGGTCTTGATGTCCTACACTTCGACGGCGGTCGGCACCGGGCTGCGGCCGCCGCGCAGGGGACGCTCTTCCATGATCGCGAGCAGGGCCAGCGAGATGGCGATGCAGATCGTCGCCGCGATGAAGACGCCGTTGAACGCGCCGGCCAGCGAAACGCCGGCCTCCGCCGCGGCGGCGATCTTGGCCTCGACCGAAGTGCCGGTTCCGCCCGAGATCGCACCCAGGCCGCCTAGGAAGATCGCGCCGAAGGCGGCCACCAGGATGGCGCTGCCGAGCGAGCGCATGAAGTTGATCGTGGCCGTCGCCGTGCCGAGGTGGTGCGCCTGCACGGCGTTCTGCGCCACGACGATGGTCACGGGGAACAGCGTGCCGAGGCCGGCGCCGATGAAGGTCAGGATGACCTCGATCGAGATCACGTCGAGCCGGCCGGCCCAGACCGCGAGGACCCCGGTCAGGACCATCGCAACTGTCAGTCCGATCATCGGCGAGCGCTTGTAGTGCTGGACGCGTGCCATGACGCGGCCGGAAAACTGCGCGCCGAACACGGTGCCGATCGAGAGTGGAATGAGCGCGAAGCCGGATTCCGCCGCCGACATGTGCAGCACCGACTGGAAGAACAGCGGCATGTAGATCGAGAGGCCCACCATGGTGCCGATGCCGAAGAAGCCGGCGAGCGTGGCGGTTGCCACGACCTGGTCGCGCAGCACGCCGACCGGCAGGAAGGGCTCCGGCGCATTCAGGACGCGGAACACGAACAGCGCCCATGCGGCCAGGGAGGCGACGAACAGGCCTATGATCTCCCAGGAAGACCAGGGATAGGAAACGCCGCCCCAGCTGAGCGCCAGCAGCAGCAGAACCGCCGCCGCGACCAGCAGCACCGCGCCGATGATGTCCAGCTTGTGCGGGCGGTCGTTGCGCGGCAGCTTCTTCAGCGCGTTGAAGGTCATGGCGAAGGCGAGCAGGCCGAGCGGCACGTTGATCCAGAAGATAACGGTCCAGTTCAGCGATTCCGAAAGCACGCCGCCCAGCACGGGTCCGGCGACACTGGCCGCCGCGAACACGGCGCCGAAATAGCCCATGTACTTGGCGCGTTCCTTGGGCGCGATCGCATCGCCCGTGATGGTATGGGCGAGCGAGATCAACCCGCCGCCGCCCAGTCCCTGCAGGAAGCGGGCGATGATCAGCCCGGTCATGGTCGGCGCGAGCGCGCAGGCGACCGAGCCGATGATGAAGATGACGATCGCGATCAGCAGGACCGTGCGGCGGCCATGGATATCGCTGAGCTTGCCGTAGAGCGGCGTGACGGCCGTCGACGACAGCAGATACGCGGTCACGACCCAGGCGATGTTCTGGAGATCGCCCAGTTCGCGCCCGATGGTGGGCAGCGCGGTCGCGACGATGGTCTGGTCGAGAGCTGCCAGGAACATCGCCAGCATGACGCCAAGCACGATCGAGCGAATGGTGGCCTGGTCGAGCGGAGCCGGGCCGGGGCGCGCGGAAACGGAAGCATCCATGGGGTATCGCCAATGTGATTGTTCGCCCGCCGGGTAGGGCCGGGGCGATAAAGACGGCTGATCATTCTGATTCAGCAAAGATGGGCCGGAGCTTAGCCCCGTTGCCCGACGATCTCAATCCGCGGTCCCGGCCGATCGGTGGGACCGCGGCGTTTCAGTGGCCGCCGCCACCGCCGGCAGGCGCTGCCTGCGGCTTCTGGGCAAGCGGGACCAGCAGCACGATCAGCGCGAAGATGACCGCGAGCACGAGGAAGACGTCCGAGAAAGCCATCACCAGCGCCTCGCGCTTGACCGACTGGGTCAGCGTCTTGATCGCCGCCAGATTGGCGTCGCTGCCCATCGTGGCGGCGAAGCCCTTGGTCATCATGTCGAGCCGTTCGGTCGCCGCCTCGCGGCCCCACTGCACCTGCTCGTGCAGACGGGTGATGTGCAGGTCCCAGCGATTGTTCAAGATCGTGGTGATGACGGCCAGGCCGACGGCGCCACCGAGGTTTCGCGTCAGGTTGAACAGGCCGGACGCGTTCTTCATCCGCTCGGGCGGCAGGGTTCCCAGCGCCAGCATCGAGACAGGCATCATCGACGTCATCAGCGCGACGCCGCGCATCGCCTGGGGAATGAACAGCTCGTTGAAGGCCCAGTCCTTGGTGATCGGTACCAGTTCGAGGCAGGAGAGTGCGAACAGCGACAGGCCGAACGCCATCATGTAGCGCGGATCCATCTTCTGGCCGAGCCGGCCGACGATCGGCGCGGTGATCATCATGAACAGGCCGGTGACGAACATGGTCTCGCCGATCTGCAGGGAATCGTAGCCGCGAACCCGGGCCAGATAGACCGGATAGAGGTAGACGAGGCCATAGAGACCGACGCCGAGCATGAAGGAAAACAGCGCGCCGGTGGCGAAGTTGCGGTTCTGGAAGGCGCGAACATCGACGATCGGCTCCTGCGCCCGCAGAACGCGCCAGAAGAACAGCACGCCGGCGACCACGGTCACGACGGCCAGCGTCGCGATCGTCTCGTCCTGGAACCAGTCATTGGCCGACCCTTCCTCGAGCACATATTCGAGGCTGCCGAGGAACAAAGCGAGCGTGACCAGGCCCATATAATCGAAGCGCTGCAGCAGCTTGAAGTTGGGCTTGTCCCAGTCGACGAAGGCCAGCACGCCGAGAGTCACGCAGATGCCGGGGATAACATTGACCAGGAACAGCCAGTGCCAGGAGAAGATGTTGGTGAGATAGCCGCCAATGGTCGGGCCGACGGTGGGCGCCAGCGTCGCGATCAGGCCGACGATCGCCGACACCATGGCGCGCCGGTTGGGCGGGAAGATCGTGAAGGCGGCGGCGAACACGGCCGGGATCATGCCGCCGCCGATGAAGCCCTGCGCCGCGCGCCAGGCGATCATCTCGCCGATCGACGAGGAACTGGCGCAGCCGATCGAGGTGATGGTGAAGCCACCGGCGGCGATGGCGAACAGATAGCGGGTCGACAGCGCGCGGCCGAGGAAGCCCGACAGCGGGATCATGATGATCTCCGCGATCAGATAGGCCGTCTGCACCCAGGAGATTTCCTGCGAACTGGCGGAAAGGCCTGCCTGGATCTCGGTCAGCGATGACGAGACGATCTGGATGTCGAGAATCGCCATGAACATGCCGACCGCCATGGCAACGAAGCCAAGCGTGCGGCGGGGCGTCATCACGGGAAGGGCGGGTGGTTGCGGACCGGCCATGACTGTCTCCTGGGGGTGCGTTCACCCCTGAAAAGCGCCAGGCTTCTGGACCTGGCGGCACGGCCGTGCGCAGACGGTCGGTTTGGTTCAACGAGAGGGGAGCCGGAGGGCCGGTAGGGACAGCATGTCCGGCTCCCCTCTCGAAGCACTCCCCCGAAGGAGAGAAGCTTGCTGGGTCAGTTGCGGGCCGCGGTGGCGGCATTGCCGCCCGTGCGGCTGTCGATGTCGACCACCACGGAGAGGCCAGGGCGAAGGATGCCCTTGGCGGCTTCCTCGGCGGGAATGCGGATCCGCACCGGGACACGCTGCGTGATCTTGGTGAAGTTGCCGGTCGCATTGTCGGCCGGCAGCAGGCTGAACACCGAGCCGGAAGCCGGCGCCACGCTTTCGACCGTGCCCTCGATCGTGGCATCGGAATAGGCGTCGACGCTGACCGTCGCGGTCGCGCCCGGCCGGATCCGGCCAAGCTGCGTTTCCTTGTAGTTGGCGTCGACATAGACGTCCTGCAGCGGCACCAGGGCCAGCAGGCGCTGCCCGGTCGCGACATACTCGCCGGGATCGACCGCGCGATTGCCGACGACGCCGTCGAAGGGCGCGCGCACGATCATATGGTCGAGGTCGAGCTTCTTCTGCTCCAGCGTCGTCTGGTACTGGTCGAGCGCCCGCTCGGCTTCGACGCGCTGCGCCTGCAGGACGGCGACATTGGCCTCGGCCGTCGTCATGCCGGCCTTGGCCGATTCGACGGCAGCGGCGGTCTTGTCCTTGGTGGCCTGCGCCTGCTGCAGCGATTGCTGCGATGCAAACTGGTTCTTGGCGAGCGTCGAGGCACGGGCGAGATCGGCCACGGCGAGTTCGGCGTCCGCATTGGCCGAGGCAATCGACGTGCGGGCCTGCGCGACGCCGGCCTGGCCAGCCTCGATCTGCTTGTCGATACGGTCGATGGCGGCCTGCTGGGCGGCGATCTGGTTCTCGGCGGCGGAGACGGCCAGCTTCTGGTCGGAATCGTCGAGATAGACGAGAGGGTCGCCCGACTTGACCGCCGTGTTGTTGGCAACGGCGACCTTGGTGACATAGCCGGCAAGGCGCGGCGCCACCGTGGAGGTGTCGGCGCCGACATAGGCGTCGTCCGTCGAGACCATGAAGCGGCCGACCGTCCACCATTCGTGACCGAAATAGGCGCCGGCCGCGATCGCGACGGCTGCCACGGTCAGGAGGAGAAACCGCCGCCGCCCGCCGCGCTTTGCCGGGGGTGAGGCAATCGCAGGCTTGGCTTCGCCGCTGTTGCCGGGCGCGGAGGGCCGCTCGGCAATGGGCGCAGCCGCTGGCGGCGGCGGTGTGGTTTCGGCGTTGCGGCGCTGGATCGGCTCCAGCTCGGAAACACCGGTATCCTCAGGAGTCTCGACAAGTGCGACCTTTGCCATGACTCGTCTCCTGTCTCTCAGCCCTGGAAAAGGGTTTGACCGAACCGTTCGGTCAATGGCGCTTGAATTAGTCCCATTGACTGGTTAAATCAAGATCGAACTGAACGGTTCGGTCATAAAAATCGTGCGCCGCACAAAAAGGCAGCTCAGTTGGTTTGGCCGCCGCTTCTTGGTACTTTTGAATTGGACATAAGCGATCCCGACTCAAAACCGCCTCGGGCGGGGGGATCGCAGCCGGATGGGAGAAACGCTGTGTCACTCGTCGACGCTACCCGTGACACCGATGAAGGTGGAGCGGGGCAGGATTCGCGCAAACGCGAGCAGATCATGCGCGGCGCCAGTCAGGTCTTTCTTGAGAAGGGCTTTGACGCGGCGAGCATGAACGACATCGCGCGCGCGGCAGGCGTCTCGAAAGGCACGCTCTATGTCTACTTCGCCAACAAGGAGCAGCTCTTCGTCGAACTGATCTCGACCGAGAAGCGCGAAGAGGTGTTTCGCATCGTCTCGCTCGATTTCGAGAATCACGACGTCGAGGCGGTGCTGAAGAAATTCGGCCGCGAACTCTGCGCCATCCTGACCAAGCCCTATTACATCAAGGCGATGCGGTCGGTGTTCTCGATCATCAACCGGATGCCGGAGATCGGGATCGAGTTCTATTCGAACGGCCCGCTGCTCTGCACGGAACTGCTCGCCAAATATCTGGAGGCGCAGACGAAGGCCGGCGTGCTGGAGATCGAGGATTCTCTCCTCGCGGCGCAGCAGTTCGTCGAGCTGTCGCAGAGCGGCATCATGCGCAGCGTGCTGTTCGGCGTCATCGATACGCCCGGGCCGACCGAGATCGCCCGGCGGGTCGACAGCGCCGTCAAGATCTTCATGAAGGCCTATGAGGCGCCGCAGCCGGCCCTGGCCGGCTGAAGCTGGGTGTGAAGGACGCCGCCCGGCGGCGTCCCGGAGCGTTGCCGCTTAGCGGACGACGACCTTCGTTCCCACGGGCACGCGGGAATAGAGGTCGCTGACGTCGGCGTTCACCATGCGGATACAGCCCGACGAGACGTTGTGGCCGATGGTCCACGGCTCGCTGGTGCCGTGGATGCGGAAGATGGTGTCCTGGCCGCCGCGGTAGAGATACATGGCGCGGGCGCCGAGCGGGTTCTGCGGGCCGCCTTCCATGTAAGCGGGCAGGATCCGGCCCTTCTTGCGCTCGCGGCGGATCATCTCCGGCGGCGGCGTCCAGCCCGGCCATTCCGCCTTGCGGCCGATCTTCACATTGCCCTGCCAGCCGAAGCCGTCGCGGCCCACGCCCACGCCATAGCGCAGCGCCTTGCCATTGCCCTCGACGAGATAGAGGAACTTCTCGTTGGAATCGATGATGATCGTTCCGGGCTTTTCATTGGTCGCGAAGCGCACGCGCTGCTTCTGGTATTTGTAGGGAAGCGGTGCACCCGGACCGGTTGCGCGGAAATTGTCGCTGGGCTGGAACAGCTTCTGGAAGAAGTTCTGCGCGTGTGCGCTGCCACCTGCGGTCATGGAGACCGCTCCAGCCAGCAGCGAAGCGGCTATGACGCGTCGGAAGTTCATGGAGTCCCCCATTTAGGTCCATCGCGCGCGGGGCGCGGTTCTCGAATACGGTAGAATAGAATCGCGATTGGGATGCGGCAACCGACGTGCGAATCACGCGGCCGTGATTGTGATCGCGTTCACAGAGCCTGCATTCTCCCTTCCGGCCATTAATGTTCGGTAACGCGGCGGCAATGTCGCTGTGAGGTCCGTCGCGCCACAGTGCTGGAATACGCTGCGGCGGCGATCCGCTCCGCGTGGAGATCGACATGCAAAAGCTCAAATCGGCGCTGGGTACGGTCCTGCGGATCGCGCTTCCCTATTTCCGTTCGTCCGAGATGTGGGTAGCGATCGGGCTGCTCGCGATCGTCATTGGGCTGCGGTTGTTCAACGTCTGGCTCGACGTCAAATTCAATTACTGGAACAACGACTTCTACACGGCGCTGCAGAAGAAGGACTGGCCGACCTTCGCCTACCAGATGTTCGTGGTTTTCTCCTGGATTGCGGCGCTGACGATCATCACCACCGTCTACCAGCTCTATTTTTCGCAGTGGCTGCAGATCCGCTGGCGCAACTGGCTGACGCACAAATACCTCGACCAATGGATGTCGAAGGGCACGCATTACCGCATGCGGCTGGTCGGCAACCCTGCCGACAATCCCGACCAGCGCGTGGCCGAGGATACGGATCGCTTCACCGATGGCGCGCTGTCGATCGGCGTTGCGCTGCTGGGCCAGATCGTCACGCTCGTCACCTTCATCGTCATTCTCTGGAGCCTTTCGTCGACGGCGCCGCTGATGGTCTTCGGCAAGAGCTACGCGATCCCCGGCTATCTGGTCTGGCTGGCGCTGGGCTATGCGATCCTGGGCACGCTGGTGACACATTGGGTCGGCAAGCCGCTGGTGGCGCTCAGCTATCAGCAGCAGCGCTATGAGGCGGATTTCCGCTTTGCCCTGGTGCGGCTGCGCGAGAATGGCGAGGAAGTCGCGCTGCTCAAGGGCGAGGCCGCGGAGCGCGCCGGGCTCTATGGCCGCTTCAGCTCCGTGCTTTCGAATTTCTACCAGATCATGAGCCGGACCAAGAAGCTCACCTTCCTCACCGCCGGCTACAGCCAGCTCGCTGTGATCTTTCCCTTCATCCTGATCAGTCCGCTCTATTTCGCAGGCTCCATCGAGCTGGGCGGGCTAACGCAGATCGCCTCGGCCTTCGGCACAGTGCAGGGCGCGCTTTCCTTCTTCGTCACCGCCTATTCGACGCTGGCGGGCTGGAAGGCGGTCGTCGATCGTCTCGACGGCTTCGAGAAGGCGATGGAGAACTCAGAGGCCCTGGCCGAGTCCGGACCCGCGCTCGCCGCCGACAGCACCGACGCCGATCTCGTCATCAACGGGCTGGTGGTGCATCTCCCCGATGGCCGCGAGATCGTCGACGTGCCGCAACTGACGCTGACCCCGCGCGAGCGCGTCCTCCTGACCGGGCCGTCCGGCTCCGGAAAATCCAGCCTTTTCCGCGCGCTGGGGGGCATCTGGCCGTTCGGCAACGGCTCCATCCGGATCCCCGAGGGCTCCAACCTGCTGATCCTGCCGCAGGAAGCCTATATGCCGCTCGGCTCGCTGCGCACCGCTCTTGCCTATCCGCGCGACGCGGAAACGCTCTCCACCGACCAGGCGAGCGAGGCTCTGGAGGCCGTCGGCCTGTCGCGGTTGGCGGACCGGCTGGACGAGGTGGCGCATTGGGGCAATCGCCTGTCCGGCGGCGAGCAGCAGCGCATCGCCATCGCGCGTGCCATCCTTGCCAGTCCCGATTGGCTGTTGCTCGACGAGGCCACCAGCGCGCTGGACGAGAAGGCAGAGGCGTCGGTCTACAATCTGATCCGGGAACGGCTGCCGCACACCACGGTAGTGTCGATCGGCCACCGCTCCAGCCTCACCCTCCTGCATGACCGCTTCCTCGAGCTGGTCGAGAATGGCGGGGGCGGCCATGTGCTGGTCGAGCGCGAGGAGGTGGCGCTCCAGCCGGCGTGACACGTTGTTCCGCGCGGGGAGGCCCTGCGCGGAATTGTTTACCCCGATTGAACAGTGTGTCGTGTGACGGCTACGTTTCGGCGATCAATCGGATCGTCTATGTTTTGATCCAGACCAATCGAACATGCCGATCCGGCATCTGGAGATGAACATGACTGATACGACGTCGCAGAAGCTGATCGTGCCCGCCTTTGGCGGCCTTTACGCTGCATCGCCCTTTTTCGAAGCGGTTCTTCGCTTCGTCGTCGGCTTCTGGCTGGTCCCGCATGGCGCGCAGAAGCTGTTCGGCCTGTTCGGTGGTGGCGGCATCGAGGGCACGGCCGGCTTCTTTGGCTCGATTGGCCTGCAGCCGGCAGTCCTGCTGGCAACGCTCGCCGGTCTCGGCGAGTTCTTCGGCGGCCTGTTCCTGGCCATCGGCCTGCTGACCCGCCCGGCCGCCTTTGTCGCTGCCTTCGTCCTGCTGGTCGCAACGCTGACCGTCCATATCGGCAACGGCTTCTTCATGGCGACCGGCGGCTTCGAATATGCCTCGCTCTGGTTCTTCGCAGCGCTCTACTTCGTCTTCAAGGGCGGCAACCAGTACTCGGTCGACGCCAAGATCGGCCGCGCCTTCTAAGTGCTTTTGTTCGCAGTACGCTTTGAGAGGCCGCCCTTCGGGGCGGCCTTTTGCGTTCCGTGTCATGCGCCGGTGAGGTTGCCCGTTCAAGGTCGATGGGGTACGAAACGCGCCGCTAGATGCGGTACGAAATGTACCTTCGGATGCGGTACAAGATGTATCGCTCGAGAGACGGGATCGACGACATGGCCGAGAAAGACAAGACGAACGCCTTGAAGGCGCGCCTGCCGCGTGGGCTCGTCGATCGCCATGCCGGCGCGATCAAGACGGCCGACCGGATGCTCGCCACGATTCGGGGCGTTTACGAGCTCTATGGCTTCGAGCCGGTCGAGACGCCGCTGATCGAATATACGGATACGCTCGGCAAGTTCCTGCCCGACCAGGACCGTCCCAATGAGGGCGTGTTCTCGTTCCAGGATGATGACGAGCAGTGGCTGAGCCTGCGCTATGACCTGACCGCGCCGCTCGCCCGCTATGTCGCCGAGAATTACGACCAGTTGCCGAAGCCCTATCGCAGCTATCGCAATGGCTGGGTTTTCCGCAACGAGAAGCCGGGTCCCGGCCGTTTCCGCCAGTTCATGCAGTTCGACGCCGATACGGTCGGCTCCGCGTCGCCCGCCGCCGATGCCGAAATGTGCATGATGATGGCCGACACGATCGAGGCGCTCGGCATCAGCCGCGGCGACTACGTCATTCGCGTCAACAACCGCAAGGTTCTCGACGGCGTCATGGAGTCGATCGGCCTGGCGGGGCCCGAAAATGCCGGCAAGCGGCTGACGGTGCTCCGCGCCATCGACAAGCTCGACAAGTTCGGCCCGGAAGGCGTCCAACTGCTCCTCGGCGCAGGCCGCAAGGATGAGAGCGGCGATTTCACCAAGGGCGCGGGCTTGGATGAAGCCGGCGTCGCGACGGTGATGAAATATGTCGCCGCGCAATCGAGCGTCGGCAACGAGGCCACCGTTGAGAGCATCCGCCAGAACATCGGACTGGGCCCCTCCGGCGTCGAAGGCCTGAACGAACTCGACCAGATCTCGGTCATCACCACAGCGGCCGGCTATTCCGATCGCATCAAGATCGATCCCTCGGTCGTGCGCGGCCTTGAATATTACACCGGCCCGGTCTTTGAGGCCGAACTGCTGTTCGAGACGGTCAACGAGAAGGGCGAACCCGCCCGCTTTGGCTCGGTCGGCGGCGGTGGCCGTTATGACGGCTTGGTGGGGCGCTTCCGTAGCGAATCCATTCCGGCAACCGGCTTTTCGATCGGCGTCTCGCGCCTGATGGCGGCGCTGACCGCGCTCGGCAAGGTTTCGGCGGAGGCCGAGATCGGTCCGGTCGTGGTGACGATCTTCGATCGCGACCGCATCGGCGAATACCAGAAGATGGTCACGGAACTGCGCAACGCCGGCATCCGTGCCGAGCTCTATCTCGGCGGTTCCGGGCCGAAGGCGCAGCTCAAATACGCCGACAAACGCAATGCGCCCTGCGTCGTCATCCAGGGCGGTGACGAGAAGGCCAAGGGCGTCATCCAGGTCAAGGATCTGGCGCTCGGCAAGCAGATGTCGGCCGAGATCACCGACAACGCCGTCTGGCGGGAAGCCCGTCCGGCGCAGGTCGAAGTGCCGGAAACGGATCTGGTCGCCGCCGTGCGCGAGATCCTGGCGCGGCAAGCGGGGTAATGGACATGGTCGAGACGACCCGACTTCGCGTTCTTCTTTCCGAGGCAGGCTACCGCTTCGTTGAGCCGCCGATCGTCTCGGAGGCGAACGTCTTTCTCGACGTCGCCGGCGAGGATCTGCGCCGCCGTCTCTATCTGACGACCAGCGCCGATGGGCGCGAGCAGTGCCTGCGGCCGGAATTCACCATTCCGGTCTGCCTGCAGCACATTGCGTCCGGCGACGCTCATCGCACGGCTGATTACGCCTATCTCGGCCCCGTCTTCCGCCAGCGCCCGGGTGGGGCGAATGGCGAATTCCTGCAGGCCGGCGTCGAATCGCTCGGCCGGACCGATCGCATCACCGCCGACGCCGACGTGCTGGCGCTGGCCCTCGATGCCGTCCGCATTTACGGCCTCGACGAGCCGATCGTGCGTATCGGCGACTCGGCGCTGTTTTCCGCCGTGATCGAGCAACTGGGCATCGCGGCCGTCTGGAAGCGCCGCCTGTCGCGCGCCTTCGGCGACCGCGCCCGTCTCGACGCGACGATCGCCCGTCTCTCCACCGGGCGTTCGGCCGAGACGCCGGCGCATGCCGGATTTCTGGCTGCCATCGACGGCACGGATCACGAGGCGGCGCACCGCATCGTCGAGGACCTGCTGTCGATCGCCGGTATCCGCGCCGTGGGCGGCCGTTCCGCCGGCGAGATCGCCGACCGGTTCCTGGAGCAATCGGCGCTGGCCGCCGGCGGCGGGCTCGACGAGCGCGCGCAGGCGGTGCTGGGCCGTTTCCTCGGCATTGTCGGCAAGCCATCCTTGGTTCTCGACGATCTGAAGTCGCTCGCCCGCGACGAGAAGCTGGGCATCGACGCGTCGGTCGAGGGCTTCGAGAAACGAGCCGAAGGATTGGCGCGGCGGGGCATCGACCTGGAACGGCTCGACTTCGCCGCCGATTTCGGCCGTCGTCTCGACTATTATTCCGGCTTCGTCTTCGAGATCTACGACCAGGCGCTTCCGGCCGGCCAGCAGGTCGTCGGCGGCGGCCGCTATGACCGGTTGATGCCGCTGCTCGGCGCCAAGTCCACCGTGCCCGCCGTCGGCTTTGCCCTCTGGCTCGATCGCGTCAAGGGAGAAACGGCATGACCGACGCCCCGCTCGTCCTCGCCGTGCCCTCCAAGGGGCGGCTGCAGGAAAACGCCAACGCCTTCTTTGCCCGCGCCGGCCTGCCGGTCGTGCAGCAGGGCAGCGAGCGCTCCTATCGCGGTCGCATCGGCGGCCTGCCCGACGTCGAGGTCGCCTTTCTCTCGGCCTCCGAAATCACGCGCGAACTGGCCGCCGGCTCCGTGCATCTGGGCATCACCGGGCGGGACCTGGTTGAGGAGGAAGTCTCCGATTTCGCCCAGCGCCTGGACCTGGTGCTGCCGCTCGGCTTCGGCCATGCCGACGTCGTCGTCGCCGTGCCGGAGGCCTGGATCGATGTCCGCTGCATGGCGGATCTCGACGATGTCGCAGCCGATTTCCGCTCGCGCCACAGCCGCTGGCTGACGGTCGCCACCAAATACGTCAACCTGACCCGGCGCTTCTTCACCCATCACGGGATTGCCGATTATCGGATCGTCGAGAGCCTCGGCGCGACCGAGGGCGCACCGGCTTCGGGCGCTGCGGACCTGATCGTCGACATCACGTCGACGGGCTCCACGCTCGCGGCCAACGCGCTCAAGATCGTGGGCGACGGCGTCATCCTGCAGTCCGAGGCGCATCTGGTCGCCAGCCTCTCCGCCACCTGGAGCGGCGCGGCGCGCGGCGCCCTGCGCACCATCATCGACCGCATCGAGGCGGAATCGGCCGGACGCTCATTGCGCGAGATCCGGGCCGACGTCGCGGATCCGGAAGGGGCTGCCAAGGTCGCCGCCGATCGTTTCGGCGCGACGACGCCGTTTGGCATGCCATCGGGGCACCTGTTGCTGCACTGCCCGGCCGCCAAGGTCTATGCCTGCGCTGAATGGCTCCGCACCGGCGCCGGCGCCCGCACGGTGGCCGTTTCCAGGCTCGACACGGTGTTTTCCGCCACCAGTCCGCTGGCCGAACACCTGCTGGGCCGCATCGACGGACGCGCGCGGGGCTAGTCCGAATTCGCGTTTTCACCGCGCCGGAAAGGCGCGGTGACGGCGGACACGCTGTAAATTGTCATGCAGGAACTGCATTGCTGCGTTGCAACATGGGCGTTTGCAATGCGGGAGTAACAGCTTACCTTTGCGTTATCACCCACCAACGGGAGACACGCAGATGTTCAAGTCCTTGAAGAAGTTCCGCCGCAGCTGGTCGGAATACGTGAATTTCGACCCCGAAGCCGCACAGCTCGCCCAGGCTGGCGATCTGATCGACCTCGAGATGATCCAGCGCGACCTCGACCGTCGCGGTCGTCGTTCCTACGGCGGCTACTAAGACGCCGAGGCCTTGCCTGGCAGCTTGAGTTCATAGCGCAGGCGCGTCGCCTCGGCGCGACAGTGACAGCCCTCGACGTGGTCGTTGACCAGCCCCATCGCCTGCATGAAGGCGTAGACGGTGGTTGGGCCGACAAAGCTCCAGCCGCGTCGCTTGAGATCCTTCGACAGCCGCACCGAAGTCGGTGACGTGCTGTTGGCCGTGAGGCTTGCCTTGTCGAACGCATCCGGCCGTTCGCTCGCCGGCGGCTCGAAACTCCACACATAGGCTGCGATCGAGCCTTCGCTTTTGATCAGTTCCAGCGCGCGCCGGGCATTGTTGATCGTAGAGACGATCTTGCCGCGATGGCGCACGATGCCGGTATCGGCAAGCAGCCGGGCGATGTCCTCGTCGCCGAATTGCGCCACTTTCTCCGGTTCGAAATTGGCGAAAGCCTGCCGGAACGTCTCGCGCTTGCGCAGGATCGTCAGCCAGGACAGGCCCGACTGGAAGCCTTCGAGGCAGAGCTTCTCGAACAGGCGACGGTCGTCCGTGACCGGTCTTCCCCATTCCTTGTCGTGATAGACCTGGTACTCGGCGGTGCCGTTTGACCACCAGCAGCGGGAAACGCCGTCTTCGCCGGCAAGGATACCATCGGGGAGGGACATGGGACTCTCGAAGTTCGTCTTTTGTTCCCTGCTTCTACGACTGTCCGAGGCGCGAGGGCAAGGGCCGTTCTGGCAACGAAAACGCGTCTGGGTTGTTAATGCCCCGTTAGCCTTCCGTTCACCATCCCGCTTGACCGTCCGACCGCTTCACCTTTCCTTTGCCTGCTTTATCTACCGTCGGGAGCAGGACCGGCCGCGAGGCTGGAAACGATCGACCCGTCAGCCTACCCCCCGAGCCATTCCATTCGAGGCGTCCATGCGTAGTCCGTTGCAAAGAACCGTCCTCGCCGGCCTCGCCCTGCTGGGGCTGGCCGCACTCCCCGATTCAGTTCAGGCCTATGACCGCTACAGTCCGCGTCCGCCGGTGATGTATCCGGAGGAGGGGCAGGCCTGGTGGATGGAGCGGCCGACCTATAGCGCGCCCCGCCGCTCGCGCGGGGCGACAGAGACGGTCGGCCTGATGCCGCGTTCCGAACGTCCCACCGCTCGCAAGTCGCGCCAGTTCGATCCGGCCTTCCTGCCGGCCATCGTCGAATATGACGGATCGGAGCGGCCGGGGACCATCGTGATCGATACTGAGTCGCGCTATCTCTACCTCATTGAGGATGACGGAACGGCGCGGCGCTATGGCGTCGGTGTCGGCAAGCCCGGTTTCGAATGGGCCGGCGCCCATACCATCACGCGCAAGGCGGAATGGCCGAGTTGGACGCCGCCGGCCGAGATGCGCGCCAGGCGCCCCGGCCTGCCGGTGCGCATGGAAGGCGGGCTCGACAATCCGCTGGGCTCGCGCGCCCTCTATCTCGGCTCGTCGCTCTATCGCATCCATGGCTCGAACGAGCCCTGGTCGATCGGCAAGGCGGTATCGTCGGGCTGCATCCGCATGCGCAACGAGGATGTCGAGGATCTCTACGAGCGGGTCGGCGTTGGCACGCGGGTCGTCGTCCGCTAGAGCCAGGCATGAAAAAGGGGGCCTCGGCCCCCTTTGTATGTCGCGCGTGCGTCCGGCCTAGAAGGGCCAGAGCTTGGTGACGTCGAACTTCTTCTTCGTCTTCTCGGGCTCGGTCATCGGCGCGTTCGGGTCGGCGGCGCGATAGGCGACGGGCGGCTCGGTCAGGTACTTGCGCTTCGGCGTGCCATCGGCATTGACCGAGCCGGACTTGCCGGCGTGCAGGTCATTCCAGGCCTTCTTGCCCTCGGCCTTGCGGGCCTCGGAATATTCCGCGTCACGGCGGCTGAAGCTGGTCTCGCCCGGCGCGAGGCGCAGATTGGGCGCGCCTTCGCTGTTCGGGGCGACGGCGTCGTTCTCGCGCTTCTTGCGGCGGGCGACGTCCTGATCCTTCGGCCAGTTGGGATCGTCGACGGCCGCGACCGTCTGTCCCGGCGGGGGGAGGGACTTGGACGGCGGAACGACGATGCCGCCGCGCGGCTTGTAGTCGATCGGCGGCTTGTCGTCGCTGCCGAGGCTGGCGATGCTCATGACGTCCGTCAGCGTTTGCGTCTCGGGCGATACGCCTGTGCCGTAGGTCGTGCCGGAGCAGCCCGCGAGGGCGGCCAGTACGAGGGCTCCCGCGGGGAGAACCAGATAACGCTGAACAGTCGAAGCGGGCATGTCGATCGGTCACTCCTGGGCGCGCTCGAATCGGCACACCTTAGCCTGTGCCGTTGTTAAACGCAGAAAAGCAGGCAAAATTCCGGCACGGTCTTGCGCGCCCTTTTATCGGATCGAGCCTGCCGGGGCAACAAGCGGTGGCGGCGCGATGGTGGCGAGCCGCTGATCCAGCGCCGTTCCGGGGCCCGCAGCGGCGAGAACGCGGCGCGCATTCAGCGAATCCCGGTCCATCTGCTCGATCAGCGCTTCGATGCTGTCGAAGCGCGCCTCCGAGCGCAGAAAGGCGTGGAAGGTGACGATGACGCTCTCGTCGTAGAGCTGGTCGTTGAAATCGAACACATGCACTTCCAGCAGCACCGCGCCATTGTCGAAGGTCGGCCGGCGGCCATAGCTGGCGACCGCGTGGTGCACGCTGCCGTCGGCGCGGGTGAGGGTCACGGCATAGATGCCGAGCGCCAGGCCGCAATCGGCAGGAAGCCGCACATTCGCCGTGGGGTAGCCGAGCTCGCGGCCGCGCTTGTCGCCATGCTGTACCGTGCCGGTGACGAACCAGCGATAGCCGAGTTCGGTATTGGCCGCCGCGATCGATCCCTGTTCGAGGCAGCGGCGCACCCGGCTCGAGGAGAAGGCGTCGCCATGCTCGTCGATCACCGCGCCCAGCACCGACAGGGTGAAGCCGCGACGCACGCCCGCATGCGCCAGGAAGGCGGGCGAACCCTGCCGGTCGTGGCCGAAATGAAAATCGTGGCCGATGATGGCAGCCGAAATGCCGAGCTGCCGCACCAGGATGGCGTCGACGAAATCGGTCGCAGTGGTCTTCGCGAATTCCGGGTCGAAATTGACGACGACGATGCCGTCCAGTCCGAATGCGGCCGCGATTCGGGCCTTCGCTTCGACCGGGGTCAGGCGAAACAGCGGCGCGTCGGGTCGAAAGACGCTGCGCGGATGTGGCTCGAAGGTCAGCAGCAGAGCGGGGATGCTATGGGCGTCCGCCTCGCTGCGCGCGGCTTCGAGCAGCGCCTGGTGGCCGCGATGCATGCCGTCGAAATTGCCGATGGCGATGGCGCCGCGCCGATATTCCGTGGGAAGGGCATCCAGCGGGAAGATCCGGGCGGGCGGCAGGGGCGCGTTGGCGCTCGTCATGATGGCTCCAGTTGAGCCGGCCGGTGGGGCGAGGGCGGCTGCGGCCGGAAATTGGCCTCTCGCTCGAACAGGGTCAAGCCGCGACTTTCTGCGGAGTGAGGCTCGAGGGCGCCGGCAGGCGCGGCGCCCAACGTCCGATTACCAGGTGAGGTGCGGAACGAAAGCCCGGGCGCCGAGATCCTTTTCGGCGAGGAAGCGGTGGACGGCCGCGGCTTCCGGGGCCTCCGTCGGGCCGAAGCTGGCCGAATGGATGCCGCCGGTGACGAACAGCACGTCGAGATTCTGGTCGCAGGCGCCGCGCAGGTCGGTCGGCGCGCCATCGCCGATCGCGATGACCGTGTCCCGAGCGATCGGGCCGCCGCGGATCGCCTCGGCCTTCTTCAAGGCTGCCTCGTAGATCGGCGCATTGGGCTTGCCGGCGACGTAGCTGGTGCCGCCGATCGCCTTGTAACGCTCGGCGAGCGAACCGGCGCACCACACGAAGCGGTCGCCGCGTTCGACGACGATGTCCGGATTGGCGCAGATCATCGGCAGGCCACGCCGGTGCCAGGCGGCCAGGCGCTCGGCGTAGTCGTCCGGCGTCTCGACGGTGTCGTCGAACAGGCCGGTGCAGGAGATGAGGTCCGCGTCGCCCTCGCCGACGAACTGCAGGTCGAGGCCTTCATAGAGCGTCTTCTCGCGCTCGCTGCCGACATGGAACGTCTTGGCGGATCCGCGCTCCAGCAGGAGGGCGCGGGTGACGTCGCCGGAAGTGACGATCGCGTCATAGCAATCCGGGCTGACGCCCAGCGTCCCCATCTGCTCGACGATGAAATGGCTGGTGCGCGGCGCATTGGTGATCAGCACGACGGTGCCGCCTTGCGCGCGATAGCGCGCGAGCGCGTCGCAGGCGGGCGCGAACGACCGCACGCCATTGTGGATGACACCCCAGACGTCGCAGAGGACGGCACGATACTGGGCGGCGAGCTCCGACAGGCCGGAGACAGCGATGGGCGAGGTCGTATTGGTCATAAGCGGGGCGTATTGCTTCCGCTCGCAAGGGTCAAGCTCGCGCCTGCCGGATTGAGCGGGCGGCGCATGAATTTGGTGCCGATCGGCGGTCCGCGGCGGCGGTTTGCAGGGGCAATGGACGCGCACTATCTGTGGCCGGTGTGTCGCTAGTATTGTTTCAAACGTCGATTTGCACCATCCGGCCTTGATCTCGACAAGAAAAAGCGGTGGGGTTGCGTAACGTCAACTCCGCCCAAACATGGGGAATTTTCGTTTTCTCCGTTCGGCGCGCACCAAGTCCATGTTACCCAGTCGGGTGAGCTATCGGATGTGCCGGCACAGTTCTTTGCCTTTTTCCCCCTCCAATTGTTCCAGGGGAACAAAGCTGTGCTTGGGCGCCCGGAGCGGCGCAAGATGACCGGCCTCGGGCGGCCGGCCGGTATTGTCCTGTCGGACCGACAGGGGCGACGTCAACTTGTGCAGGAGATAGGGAAGGGTCGTGAATTACATGCCGCCCGACTCAGGGTCTGCATTCAACCTCGATGAGGTTGACGCGGACCAGGCCCGTGCTGCTCTGCAAAAGATCCTGAAGAGCGCCGAGTTCGTCGCCTCGCCCCAGCTCTGCGCCTTTCTCACCTACATCGTCGAAGCCCGCCTCGCGGGCAACGAGCACACGCTGAAGGGCCAGACCATCGGCACCGTGGTGCTGGGCCGGCCGGAAGGCTACGATTCGCAGCGCGACCCGATCGTGCGCGTCGAGGCCAACCGGCTGCGCCGGACACTGGCGTCCTACTATGAGCGCAGCGGCGCCGACGGCCCGGTCCGCATCGTCGTCGAGCGCGGCTCCTATGTGCCGCGCTTCGAGCGCCTGCCGCCGTTGCCGTCACCCCTGCCGGACGCCGCGGCGATGCCGCAGCCGCCTCCCGCGTTCCCCAATCCGCCGCCGGAACCGGCATCGCGCGGGCCGGGGATCAACGCGATTGTCATCGGCGCCATCCTGGCGGCGATTGCCATCGCGCTCTTCGGCACCTTCGTTTTATTGCAGCAGCGCATGGCGGATACGCAGCCCGTCAATCGCACCGCCACAGCTCCCACCCGGATCGCATCCAGTTCAGCGGTGGCACCGCCGGCGACCAGCCCCTATTTGCCCAGCATCGAGGTCATGCCGTTCTCCGCGCCGGCTGGGGGCGAAATCGCGGACCGCAGCGAGGAGTTGGTCTCCGGCCTCACCGTAGCGCTCGCCCGCTTCCCGGAACTGCGCGTACTCTCCGATCGCGGGCAGGCGGCGGATTTCCGCCTGGAAGGCGAGATTTTGGTTTCGGACCGGAAGAGCACCGTCGCGATGCGGCTGCTTTCGACGGGAACCGCCGAGGTGCTGTGGAGCGCCTCGATCGACATGCCCCTTTCCGAGCTGATGTCGCGCCAGGGCATCGACCGTCTGCTGGCCGTGGCGACGACGGCCATCGCGCCGCAATTCGGCGCCATCGCCCAGTTCGTGGCGCGCAGCGATGACGGGCTGGCTGGCGAATTGAGCGGCTATGATTGCCTGATCGAGGCCCAGTTGCAGAAGCACCGGCTCGATGGCGAGGCGTGGAGCCGGTTCGACACCTGTCTGGCCGAGCTGATCGAGCGCTATCCCAATTTCGCCAATGCGCGGGCGTCGCGGGCGCTTTTGCTGATGGAGAATTTCCGGCTCAATCCCGATGCGGCCGCCGCGCGGGAGGCGCTGAAGGAGGCCGACGAACTGGCGCGCCAGGCGTTGCAGCTCGAGCCCGCCAACGTTCGCGCCATGACGGCGGTCGCGACGGTCGCCTTCGCCAAGGGCGATCTGGAGGCCGCGCGCACCGTCGGCCTCCGTGCCATTTCTTCCAATCCGCACGATCCGCTGTCGCGGCTGCAATATGTGCTGGCGCTCATCGCCTCGGATTATCCCGACCAGGCCCTGCAGCAAGCGGCAGCGGCGCGACTGCTCGATCCCGCCCACGTTTCCTTCTACGATTCGCTGGAGTTTCTGGCGCGGCTTGGCAAGCCGATGCATACCGAGTCGATGTCCGGCGCCGTCATGGCGGATGTGTCGCTGCTTCCCTACGGTGCGATCGCGCGCATTTTGGCCTATGATGCCGCCGGTCAGATCGATGCACGGGACGCCGCCGTGCAGGTGCTCTATGAATTGATGCCTCTCTTTGCGACCGACATGCCAACCGCGCTCAGCCGACAGTTTCCGCCTTCGCCCTTTACTCGCCGCCTCCAGGACGCACTGCATAAAGCCGGCGTCGGCACCTGATGGTAGCAACATGACCGAACAGGATTCCCGGGTCGGGCCAACCGGTGCCGATATTGAACCGGACGAAATCAGGGCCGCCCTTGCCGACATCCAGGCCTGCGCCTCGTTCGTCGCCTCGCGACAGCTGAGCGCCTTCCTCTGCTACGTCGTCGAGAAGGCGCTCGCGGGAGAGGCGGATCGCATCAAGGCCTATTCGATCGCGACCGAAGCGCTCGGCCGGCCGGAAACGTTCGATCCCGCCTCGGATCCGATCGTCCGGGTCGAGGCCGGACGGCTGCGCAAGGCGCTCGACGCCTATTATCTTGCCGAGGGCGCCGACGCCCGGCTTCGGATCACCGTTCCGCGCGGCAGCTACGTGCCCCGCTTTGAACGCGTCGCCGTGGAGGACCGCCAAGCCGAGCCTTCGGAGGACGCAGAAGCCGCGCCCTTGGAAGACGAGGCGCTGACGGCTCCACCTGCGCCGCTGCCGGTCGCAGGGCAATCCTGGAGCTTTCGTCTTTCCGCAGCGCTCCTGGTCGGGGCGGTGCTCCTGGCCTTCGGGATGTCCGGCGGATCGCGCCTGCTTGCGGATCTGGGCAGGGCCCAGGCGAGCATTGCCGACGCGGCCGAGAACGAAACGACGGTTAGCGCGAGGCTTCCTGCCACCAAGCCTCAGGCGCCAAGGATCTTCGTCGCCCCCTTCGCCGTCACGGACGAGACGTCGCTCGGCGTCTCCGGCAGCCAGTTTTCGGTGATGCTGGCCACCGCCATGTCGCGTTTCGACGAGGTCACGGTGGTCACCCGCATGGATGGCGACGCCGATTACCAGGTGAGCGGCCGGCTGTCGTCCGGCGTGGCCGGCATTTCCGTTTCGACCATGCTGACGAACCGCGCCACGGGCCGTGTGATCTGGTCGTCGCAAATGACCCTGCCGCGCAATCCGATCCGCCCCTCCGCGACCATCAACGAATTGACGGGCGCGATCGCCACCGCCATCGCCCAGCCCTACGGGGTGGTCCTGTCCGATCGGCTGACCCGCAGCGATCTTCCCGATGACGGGTTTCCTTGCGTGATCCGCTCGTTCAACTTCTGGCAAAGCTACACGCCGAAGTCGCATGCCGACGTGAAGGCCTGCCTGGAGGAACTGACGCATCGCTTCCCGGCCTATGCGCTTTCCTACGCGCAGCTGAGCCTGCTCTATCTCTCCGAAGGCGCAGTGGCGACGGATCCCAAGCTTCACGCGGATGCCATCGACCGCGCCGTGAAGGCGTCCGCCCTGGCCGTGCAACTCGCGCCGACCAGTGCGCGGGCGATGCAGGCGCTGCAGTTCACCTATTATTCCACCGGCCAGATCCAGCGCGCCATCGAGGCCGGCAACCGCGCCATGCTGCTCAATCCGCTCGATACCGACATCCGCGCCTCGCAGGGCCAGGTGCTGATCGTCGCCGGCCGCTACCAGCTCGGTCAGCGGCTGATCGAGGAGGCCGCGAGCAGCAACACGGCTTACCCGCCCTGGTACGATCTCTATTTGGCGCTGGCGGCCTTCCAGGGCGGCAAGACCGAGACGCTGCGCAAGCTGATGGGGCGCGTCGACCTGCCCGATCACCCGCTGGCGGCGCTCCTGGAGATCATCGCGGCCAGCAATTCCGATGCCCGCGACGCGGCTGCCGCCCGCATGCGCGCCCGCTACCCGGCCATGGCGGCCGACCCGGCGGCGGTGCTGAACCGCGTGCTGCCGAACCCGGAACTGGTGGACAAGCTGGTCGCCGCCGCCCGGCAGGCCGGGCTGCAAAGCTGAAATCGCCTGTCGTTTCACGCGATTGGCGGATGTTTCGGAACGTTTTGTTTACCCTGTTCTGAGAAGGTTGGTCTGTCGCGGAAAATGTTTCGCGGCGGAAGAGGGGTCTTCCAGGCATGGGTTTCGTTGGCGGCTCGCAAGAGCTCGTTCAGGTTCTGATCGTGGATGCCGATCCGGTGCAGCGGCGCACCGTTTCCGCGCATCTGGCGTCCGAGGCGGGGCTGCGTTTTTCGACGGTTGCTTTCGCGACCAAGGCCGAGGCGATCGAACGCCTCGTCAGCCATCCGCATTCGATCGTGGTGGCCGATCTCGAAACCGTCGGCGGGGTCGACCAGCTCGGCAGCTTCGCCGCCAATGATTCCTCCGTCATCGCGATGAGCGCGCGCGGCTCGGTGCATGCCGCCGTCGCCGCCATGCGCGCGGGCGCCATCGATTTCCTGCCCAAGCCGTTTGGCGCGGCGGCGCTGCTCGACCGGCTCGACGCGGCGATCGCGCAATGGTCGACCACCAAGCCGCTGGAGACCCGGGCTCCCGAAGCCGCGCGGCCGAAGCCGGCCACGGCCGGCATGGCGCGCGAGGATTTCGAAGGCTTCATCGGCCGTTCCGCCGCGATGACGACGGTCTACGACCAGATCAGCCGGATCGCGCCGTCGCGCGCGCCGGTCTTCGTCACCGGCGAAAGCGGCACCGGCAAGGAGCTCTGCGCCGAGGCGATCCACACCCGCTCGGGCCGGGGCGACAAGCCCTTCATCGCTATCAATTGCAGCGCGATCCCCAAAGACCTGATGGAGAGCGAGATCTTCGGCCATGTCCGGGGCGCCTTCACCGGCGCGACCGAGACGCGGCTTGGCGCCGCCGAGCTCGCCGATGGCGGCACGCTGTTCCTCGACGAGATCGGCGAGATGGATCTCGGCCTGCAGGCGAAGCTGCTGCGCTTCATCCAGAGCGGCACCGTCCAGCGCGTCGGCGACGTGGCGACGCGGCGGGTCGACGTCCGCATCGTCTGCGCCACACACCGCGATCCCTTTGTCGAGATCGCGGCAGGGCGTTTCCGCGAGGATCTCTTCTACCGTCTGCACGTCCTGCCGATCCAGCTTCCCGCCCTGCGGGAACGGCCCGAGGACATCCTGCCGCTCGCCTCGGCCTTTCTCTCGCGCTATGCGGCCGAGGAATCGCGCGGCTTCCGCGGCTTCGATCCCGAGGCGGCGGCCATGCTGATGCGCCATCCCTGGCCGGGCAATGTCCGCGAACTGCAGAACGCGATCCGCCGCATGGTGGTGCTGCACCAGGGCAGCGAGGTCACGCTGGCCATGCTGCCGCCGACGATCCGCCGGGGCGCCACGGCGGCGTCGGGCGAGTTCGCCGGCGTAGAAACCCGCGCCGCGCCTGGGGTTGTGGCCCCGTTCTGGGAGCAGGAGCGATCGATCATCGAGTGCGCGGTCGAGGCGCATGGCGGCAATATCGCCCGCGCGGCGGCGGCGCTCGAGATCAGTCCTTCGACGATTTATCGCAAGCGCCAGGCCTGGCTGGAGCGCCGGACCGCATAAGCCGTTGCGGCGCTGAATTAATCCTCCTTTGTGGAGGCCCTTGCGCAGGACGCGGCGGAACGGCATGTTCGCGCGAAATGGGGCTGTACGGGCGCTTGCCGCGCCCGAGACGAGGGGAAAGACATGAAGGACTGGGCATCCCGGGCTTCCGGGATTGCAGTGGCGGGCGCTTTGCTTTTCGCTGTGTCGGGCGTCGCAGGCGCCGGTGAAGTTGCCGACAAGGCCGGAGAAGCGGAAACCCTGCTCCAGGCCGGCAAGACCGCCGAGGCCCAGGCCGCGCTGGATGGCGCTGTCGACGCGTTCTGGAAGAATGCGCCGCTCACGCTGAAGAACGCCCGCTTCGTCGACGACGCCAAGGGCTTTGGCGACTACGTCCCGCATGACGGCAATCGCTTCGGCGCGTCCAGCCCGATCCAAATCTATTTGGAGCCGCAGGGCTTCGGCTGGGCCGAGGTCGCGGACGGCTACAAGATCGCCCTCTCGTCCGAGATCGAGATCCGCAACGCCAGCGGCCAGATCCTGACCAAGTCGTCGGCTCCGGCGCTGTTCGAGAAGATCAGCCGCAATCGCAACCGCGAGTTCCAGATCACCGTCGGCGTCCAACTGCCGGCCTTGAAGGCGGGCGACTACGTGCTGGTGCTGACCGTGACCGACGCCGCAACCGGCCGCTCCGCGCCCGTCGAACTGCCGTTCTCGATCTCCGGCTGAGCTGCCGGTCCAGGCCTGTGACAGCTATCATAGCCCAGTCGGTCCGGCCGGGCGCAGGATGGCGGAACGCTGGACGGGTGTCCTCCGACTTCTCCTGCTTTGCGACGCGCTGAATGACCTCTGTCTATGATCTGAAGCCGCGCTTTCAGGCGCTGCTGCGCCCGCTGACGCGCGGGCTTGTCGCCCGGGGCGTCACGGCCAACCAGGTGACGATCGCCGCGATGCTCGCCAGCGTCGCCACGGCCGTCGCCCTGTGGTGGCTTGCCGGCGACCGCGCCAGCCTGCTGCTCCTGCCGCTGCTCCTGTTCGTGCGGATGGCGCTCAACGCCATAGACGGCATGATCGCCCGCGAGCATGACCAGAAGAGCCAGCTCGGCGCCATCCTGAACGAGGTCGGCGACGTCGTGTCGGACGCGGCGCTCTATCTGGCGCTGGTGCCGGCGCTGGCGCCCTATGGCGCGCACGCCTTCCCGATCGTCCTTTTCGTCATCGCGGCGATCCTGACCGAATTCGTCGGCGTGCTGGTCCAGGCGCTCGGCGCCGGCCGCCGCTATGACGGGCCGATGGGCAAATCGGATCGCGCCGCGGTGGTGGGCCTGGCAGCCTTCCTGATCGCGATCGGCGTCCCGGCGGGCTGGTGGCTGGACGGCATCATGCTGCTCCTCGCCTTCCTCGCCATCTGGACCTGCTTCAACCGCGCCCGCCACGCGCTGCGGGCGGAGGCCTGATGTCGGATATCGCTTTCCAATTCGTTCTGTTCGGCTTGCCGGCACAGATCGTCATCACGCTGGTGCTGGTCGTTCTCGGCCTGCTCGCGGCGACCCTGCTGGTGTGGATGCGCGCCGCTCCGCCGGCGGAGGACGAAAAGGCCAATGAAAAGCGGCGGGAGCTGAAGGCCCGAATCGGCAGCTGGTGGGCGATGGTCACGCTGCTGGTCGTCGCGCTGGCGCTGGGCCGCACGGCGATGATCGTGCTGCTGGCCTTCGTCAGCTATCTGGCGCTCAAGGAATATCTGACGATCATCCCGACCCGGAAGGCCGACCGCGTCGTGCTGCTGGTCGCCTATCTCGCCGTGCCGGTCCAGTACTACTGGGTCGGGATCGGCTGGTACGGCATGTTCGTCATCTTCATCCCCGTCTACATGTTCCTGATCCTGCCGGCCGCCATGGTGCTGCGTGGCGAGACGCAGGGCTTCCTCAAGGCGGCGGGCACCCTGCATTGGGGGTTGATGACCTCGGTCTTCGCCGTCAGCCACGCCGCCTATCTGCTCGCCGTGCCGCCGCCCGATGCGCCGCTCGGCATGGGGGCGGGGCTGCTGGTCTTCCTGCTGATCGCGACCGAGTTCAACGATGTCGCCCAGTTCGTCTCCGGCAAGCTGATCGGCCGGCGCAAGATCACGCCGCGGGTCTCGCCCAACAAGACGATCGGCGGCTTTCTCGGCGGCCTGGTGGCGACGATCCTGCTCTCCGCCGCGCTGGCGCCGATCCTGACGCCGATCGGCGCCTGGCAGGCGGCCGTCATCGGCGGATTGCTGGCCACCGCCGGCTTCTTCGGCGACATCGTCATGTCGGCGGTGAAGCGCGACCTCGGCATCAAGGACACCGGCACCATGCTGCCTGGCCATGGCGGCATCCTCGATCGCATCGACAGCCTGGTCTTCACCGCGCCGATCTTCTTCCACGCCGTCCGCTACTTCTATTTTTGAGCATCCTCGATGACCGCCCGCGACATTCTGCGACTGCTGTTTTTCGCGCTTCTGGTGCGGCCGTTCCTTCTGGTGGCGATCGGCCTTTCCGTGCGTCATCGCGAACGGCTTCCCAAGGATGGGCCGGTGATCATCGCGGCCAATCACAACAGCCATCTCGACACGCTGGCGCTGATGTCGCTTTTCCCGCTCCGGAAGCTGCGCCGGGTGCGGGCCGTGGCGGCGGCGGATTATTTTTTGAAGAACCGGCTGCTCAAATGGTTCGCCGTCGACCTGATCGGAATCCTGCCGATCGAGCGCAGCAGCGGCCGGGGCGGCGCGGATCCGCTGGCCGATGCGCTGGCCGCGCTCGACGCCGGCGATATCCTGATCTTCTTCCCCGAGGGATCGCGCGGCGAACCGGAAATGCGCCAGGCCTTCAAGCGCGGCGTCGCCCACATTGCCCGCCGTCGCCCTCACGTTCCGGTGCTGCCGGTGTTCCTGCGCGGCTTCGGCAAGGTGCTGCCGAAGGGCGTTCATCTTCCTGTCCCATTCTTCTGCGATGTGGTGATCGGCCATCCGATGACGGGCGCCGGCGAGGGCTTCGTCCAGCGCCTGGAGATGGCCGTCGATACGCTCGGCAGCGAGACGCCCAGCTCCGAATGGGCCTGAGTTCGGCATCGTCCGATCGGTCATCGCCCAAAAAAGTGAGACCGGCCTCGAGACCGTCTCCTTGACAATCTGCCCCCCGCCGCCTAGATCCGTGCTGCCTGCTAGCACTCCCCATCGGTGAGTGCTAGCAACCCACATTAGCGGGTGGTCCGGTCCGGATCGCCCTGCACGCGAGGAGAGAACAAACATGGCATTCCGTCCTCTGCACGACCGCGTCGTCGTCCGCCGCGTAGCGTCGGAAGAGAAGACTGCCGGCGGCATCATCATCCCCGACACCGTCAAGGAAAAGCCGCAGGAAGGCGAAGTCGTCGCTGTTGGCCCCGGCGCTCGTGACGAGGCTGGCAAGCTGGTCGCTCTCGACGTCAAGGCCGGCGACCGCATCCTGTTCGGCAAGTGGTCGGGCACGGAAGTCAAGATCGACGGTGAAGAGCTCCTGATCATGAAGGAGTCGGACATCCTCGGCGTTATCGAAGGCAAGGCCGGCAAGGGCAAGTAAGCCGCGCGGGGTCCGCCCCAGACGCGAATTACGTTTGTCTGCCACAACCTCCAAGGAGCTCATTCAATGGCTGCTAAAGAAGTAAAGTTCTCCGCCGACGCGCGCGAAAAGATGCTGCGCGGCGTCGACATCCTCGCCAACGCTGTCAAGGTCACGCTCGGCCCCAAGGGTCGTAACGTCGTCATCGAGAAGTCGTTCGGCGCTCCCCGCATCACCAAGGACGGCGTTTCCGTCGCCAAGGAGATCGAGCTCGAGGATCGTTTCGAGAATCTCGGTGCGCAGCTCGTTCGTGAAGTCGCTTCCAAGACCAACGACAAGGCCGGCGACGGCACCACCACCGCGACGGTTCTCGCTCAGGCGATCGTCAAGGAAGGCGCCAAGTTCGTCGCCGCCGGCATGAACCCGATGGATCTGAAGCGCGGCATCGACATGGCCGTGACCGAAGCCGTCAAGGATCTCGTCGCCCGCTCGAAGAAGATCAAGACGTCCGAGGAAGTCGCTCAGGTCGGCACCATCTCCGCCAATGGCGAGAAGGAAATCGGCCAGATGATCGCTTCGGCGATGCAGAAGGTCGGCAACGAGGGTGTCATCACCGTCGAGGAAGCCAAGACCGCCGAGACCGAGCTCGAAGTCGTCGAAGGCATGCAGTTCGACCGCGGCTACCTGTCGCCGTACTTCGTCACCAACGCTGAGAAGATGGTGGCTGAGCTCGACGACCCCTACATCCTTCTGCACGAGAAGAAGCTCGGCAACCTGCAGGCGATCCTTCCGGTACTGGAAGCTGTCGTCCAGTCGGGCAAGCCGCTGCTGATCATCTCGGAAGACGTCGAAGGCGAGGCCCTGGCCACGCTCGTCGTCAACAAGCTCCGTGGCGGCCTCAAGGTCGCAGCCGTCAAGGCTCCGGGCTTCGGCGATCGCCGCAAGGCCATGCTCGAGGACATCGCTGTCCTGACGGCTGGCCAGGTGATCTCGGAAGATCTCGGCATCAAGCTCGAGAACGTCACGCTCGCTCAGCTCGGCCGCGCCAAGAAGGTCACGATCTCCAAGGAGAACACGACCATCGTTGACGGCAACGGCAAGAAGAAAGAGATCGAAGCCCGCGTCAACCAGATCAAGGCTCAGATCGAAGAGACGACCTCGGACTACGACAAGGAGAAGCTCCAGGAGCGTCTCGCCAAGCTCGCAGGCGGCGTCGCGGTCATCCGCGTCGGCGGCGCGACGGAAGTCGAAGTCAAGGAGCGCAAGGACCGCGTCGACGACGCGCTGAACGCAACCCGCGCCGCTGTCGAAGAAGGCATCGTCCCGGGCGGCGGCACGGCTCTGCTGCGCGCCAAGAAGGCTGTCGAGAAGCTGAAGTCCGAGAATCCGGACATCATGGCAGGCATCAAGATCGTGCTGCGCGCGCTTGAGGCTCCGATCCGTCAGATCGCCGAGAATTCCGGCGTCGAGGGTTCGATCGTCGTGTCGAAGGTTCTCGAAGGCAAGGGCGACTCGTTCGGCTTCGACGCCCAGAGCGAGACCTATGTCGATCTGGTCGCTGCCGGCATCATCGATCCGACCAAGGTCGTCCGTACCGCTCTGCAGGATGCGGCTTCCGTGTCCTCGCTGATCGTCACGACCGAGGCGCTGATCGCCGACAAGCCCAAGAAGGACTCGGGCATGCCCGCAATGCCTCCGGGCGGCGGCATGGGCGGCATGGACTTCTAAGAAGTCCTACCTCTCGGAAATACGGAAGGGCGCGGCGCAGGCCGCGCCCTTTTTCGTTTCGGGGCCTTTCGGGGGTGAATTTGTCTCGTCGTCCCAGCCTCAGTTTGGCGACCTGGGCGGATTGGTCTTCGGGTAGGTGTGGGCCACCTCGACCGAGGAGACACGGTCGCCGAGACCGAAATCGGACAGCTTGTAGAGCCCCGGCGAACTGAGCGTGCGCTTGGCGCCCTGGGCAAAGCGCGGGTCGCTGAAATCATGGTCGTAGACCGTGATCGAATAGCGGCCCTTGGCCGGCTTCGGCAGATACAGGCTGCTCATCGTGTCGTTGGCAATGCCGATATCGGCGACGCCGAAGCGATAGATGTCCTGGGTGGATTGCTTGAGCATGCCCGGATTGCCGGGAACGATCGTCCAGAGATCGCGCCGCGACACACGCCGGCTGTCGGCCAGATCGAGCCGCGCTTGCCTTCCCAGCCCCAGATCATGCTCGAAGACCTTGATCTCGCCGCCCCAGGGGAACGGAAAGTTCGTCGTATCTTCGATGCTGGGCTTGCCCGGGGCGGGGATTTCCGGGGCGTTGACATAGTCGAGCGAGACGATGTCGAACGAGACCTGGACGTTGAGGTCGGTATCGGAGCCCTTTGCGACGATGGTCCAGGTCGAATAGGGGCCGACCTGGTCGAGGTCGATCCACAGATCGTCCTTGGCGCGGTCGTCGGGGTCCAGCCATTGCGGCCCGTCGCGCTCGATCGCCACCAGCCGCACTTTGAAGCGGTTGTTGACGACGCGCGGGTAGATCATCGGCTGGATCTGGTCGCCGAAATAGCCATGGGCCGGGATGAGGTCGCTGGGGCCCTTGTCGAACAGCCGAAAGGCTTCCCGACCCTCGAACCAGAGATACCACTCCAGTTCGTGATCATGGTTCCTGGCTTCGGAATAGTTGTTGGGCATCCAGCTGGTCAGGCGGACGCTGAGTTCCTTGGCGAGCACGGTTTCCCTCCGCATCTAGACGGCTCGCCCCCCTATGCCTCCCGTACTGTCAGGAAATAGGGGAGGTCGCTATCCGTAACGTAAGCTGCACCTGGCCTCCGGATGCCGCCCCTGCTCGATCCGGCTCGCACATACCAAGGTATGACGCCCTGAACCGAGTGTAGGATTCTGCGTCACCCGGCCATCGCCTAGCTTGTCCATGCGAGTTCACCGCATCGGAGACAAAGGGCCATGAGCACGACGACATCCCCGCCACGCCATCGGGCCTTCGCCCCGGCGCATCGACAGGAAGCGACCCGCCGGTCGCCCGCTCCCGAGAGGGGATGCCGATGACCCCGCCCGCCGATCACCCGCACCTTCGCCTCACCCGGCGCGAGGTTTTCGCCGGAACGGCCTTCCTGGCCGCGGCGACCATTCTTCCCAAGGGCGCGCTTGCCCGCACTGCAGCCTTCAACCCCGGTTCCCAAGGAGAGACTCCCATGAGCAGCGGCTTCATCAAGACCAAGGACGGCACGGAAATCTATTTCAAGGACTGGGGCAGCAAGGACGCCCAGCCGATCGTGTTCCATCACGGCTGGCCGCTCTCGGCCGATGACTGGGACGCCCAGATGCTGTTCTTCCTGGCGAATGGCTACCGCGTCGTCGCCCATGACCGCCGGGGCCATGGCCGCTCCTCGCAGGTCGATACCAACAACACGATGGACCAGTACGCCGCCGACGCCTCGGCCGTGGTCGAGCATCTCGATCTGCGCAATGCCGTCCATATCGGTCACTCGACCGGCGGTGGCGAAGTGGCGCGCTATGTCGCCCGCTACGGCCAGCCCCAGGGCCGCGTCGCCAAGGCCGTGCTGGTGAGTTCGGTTCCCCCGCTGATGCTCAAGACCGCCAGCAACCCCCGCGGCACGCCGATCGAAGTGTTCGACGGCTTCCGCAAGGCGTTGGCCGGCAATCGCGCCCAGTTCTACCGCGACGTCGCCTCGGGCCCGTTCTACGGCTTCAACCGTCCGGACGCGAAGGTTTCGCAGGGCATCATCGACAATTGGTGGCGCCAGGGCATGATGGGCGGCGCGCTCGCCCAGTATGAAGGCATCAAGGCCTTCTCGGAGACCGACCAGACCGAGGATCTGAAGGCGATCACCGTGCCGACGCTGGTCACCCAGGGCGATGACGACCAGATCGTGCCCTATGAGGACGCCGCGCTGCTTCAGGCCAAGCTGCTGAAGAACGCCACGCTCAAGATCTACAAGGGCTTCCCGCATGGCATGCTGACCACCCATGCCGACGTGATCAATCCGGACCTGCTTGCCTTCGTGAAGGCCTGAACCGGAACCGACGCGATCGAGGAGGGCGGAGCGATTCGCCCTTCTTTTCTTTGCTTGCCGTGGAGACCAGGGCCGGCGTCTCGGCACTCGGGTCCGCGATGCCGGCCGGGTGCAGCGCTGCCCTTAGCGGCGGTCCTTGAAGAACTGCCGCAGCATATCGGCCGATTCGCTTTCGGCGATGCCGCCATAGACGTCCGGCGCGTGGTGGCAGGTCGGCTGGCTGTAGAAGCGCACGCCGCTCTCGACCGCGCCGCCCTTCGGATCGGGCGCGGCATAATAGAGCCGGCGGATGCGGGCGAACGAGATCGCCGCCGCGCACATCGGGCAGGGCTCCAGCGTCACATAGAGATCGCACTCCGGCAGCCGCTGCGATTGCAGCGTGGCGCAGGCGGTGCGGATCGCCAGCGTTTCGGCATGCGCGGTCGGGTCATTGAGCTCGAGCGTGCGGTTGCCGTCGGCGGCCAGCACCACGCCGTCGCGCACGATCACCGCGCCGATCGGCACCTCGCCGCGCGCCGCCGCCTTGCGCGCCTCGGCCAGCGCCAGACTCATGAAGGAGGGCGCGCCGCCCGTCATTTCCGCTCGCATGGCTCGAATTGACCACCCATTTTCGTCCTGTCGCATTTTGTTTGCACGAAGCCGTATCCACCCGGCCGCAAAATGCTCTAAGGAACCGTTTCAAGGATGGATAGATGAAGCCGCCGCAGAAACGCACGAAGGACAGCCCCGCGCAAGACGACGCCGAGCACGACCGCATCGCCAAGGTATTGGCGCGCGCCGGACTCTGCTCGCGCCGGGACGCTGAACGATTGATCGAAGAGGGACGCGTCGCCATCAATGGCCGCGTCCTGACCAGCCCGGCCGTGAATGTCGGCCCGCACGACCGCGTCACGGTCGATGACGAGCCGCTTCCCACCAAGGAACGCACGCGGCTGTGGCTCTACCACAAGCCGAAGGGCCTGGTGACGACAGCGCATGATCCGGAGGGCCGCCCGACCGTGTTCGACGCGCTGCCGGAACATCTGCCGCGCGTCATCGCCATCGGCCGCCTCGACATCAACACGGAGGGGCTGCTGCTCCTCACCAATGATGGTGGCCTCGCCCGCGTGCTGGAACTGCCCTCGACCGGCTGGATGCGGCGTTACCGCGTCCGCGCCTGGGGCGACATCCTGCAGCCCGATCTCGACAAGCTGAAGGACGGCGTGTCGATCGACGGCGTGATGTATGGCGCCATCGAGGGCATTCTCGACCGCATCCAGGGTTCCAACATCTGGGCGACGATCGGTCTGCGCGAAGGCAAGAACCGCGAAGTGAAGAAGGTGCTTTCGAGCATCGGCCTCGACGTGAACCGCCTGATCCGCATCTCCTACGGCCCGTTCCAGCTCGGCGACCTGCCGGAGGGCGAAGCCGTCGAGATCAAGGGCCGCGTCCTGCGTGACCAGCTTGGCGAAAAGCTGGCGCAGGAATCCGGCGCGGATTTCGACGCGCCCCTGCGCGAGGAAGAGGAAGCCGCCCGCCGCAGCAATCGCAAGTCCGGCGGCCGAACCATCCGCCGTGGCCCGATCAAGCCGCTCGCCCAGGTCAAGCCGACCAGCGAACGCCCGGTTCGCGTCGATCCGCGCCGCGTCGAGGAAGCCGAGACCGGCGAGCGTCGTGGCGGTCGTCCCGTCTCCGAAGCGCGCCGAAACCGAGACGAGCGCCCGGCCGAAGGCCGCGCCCCGCGTGGCGAAGGCCGCCGTGGTCGCGACGAGCGCCCCGCCGAGGGTCGTGCAGCGCGTGGCGAAGCGCGCCGTGGCCGGGACGAGCGTCCCGCCGAAGGCCGTGCCCCGCGTGGCGAGGGCCGGCGTGGCCGTGGCGAACGCGGTGCCGAGGGCGAGGCTCCGCAGCGGACGTCGCATCGCGGTGCGGCCCGGGGCAGGGGCCGTGGCGAGCCCGCCGCCGAGGGTGGCGACAAGCGCGATTTCCAGGATGGCCGCCGTTTTGAGGGCAGCCTCCGCAACGCGCGGCCGGTCACCGGCCGCAATCCCGATGGCGACCGACCGGCGCGCGGTCCGCGCGGCGGCGTGGTCAAGAGCGGTGGCCGTCCCAGTTCCGGTGGCGCCCCCAAGACGGGCGGCGGCGCGAAGGCCGGCGGCAAGCCGGGACGCTCGTTCGACAAGCGCCCGGTGACGGGCCGTAATCCGGACGGCGACAGGCCGCGCGGCGGCCGGGGCGGCAAGCCCTCTGGCGGCGGCGGTGGCAAGCCTTCGGGTTCGGGTGGTTCAGGCAGCAGGTCGGGTGGTACGGGTCGTGCGGATCGTCGCCGGTGAGTTTCGGGGCCGCTCGCTTGCGGCCCCGCGTACGCAGACGATCCGGCCGACGGCCGACAGACTGCGCGAAAGTCTCTTCAACGTGCTCGCGCACGCCTATGACGACGTCGTGGTCGATGCCCGCGTGCTCGATCTCTTCGCCGGCACCGGCG
The DNA here is from genome assembly GCF_040548815.1 of Kaistia defluvii. Classification (NCBI taxonomy): domain Bacteria; kingdom Pseudomonadati; phylum Pseudomonadota; class Alphaproteobacteria; order Hyphomicrobiales; family Kaistiaceae; genus Kaistia; species Kaistia defluvii. The sequence goes on from NZ_JBEPSM010000002.1 coordinate 819,598, forward strand.
CGCTCGGGCTCGAGGCGATCTCGCGCGGCGCGCGCTACGCCATCTTCGTCGAGGAAGGCGTCGAGGCGCGCGGCCTGATCCGCGACAATATCGAGGCGTTCGGCCTGACGGGCCGGACCAAGCTGCTGCGTCGCGACGCGACCAAGCTCGGCCCGGCCGGCACCGTCGATCCCTTCCAGCTCGTCTTCGCCGACCCGCCCTATGGCCGTGGCCTTGGCGAGGCGGCGCTGCAATCCGCTGTCGAGGGCGGCTGGCTGGCCCCCGGCGCACTCGTCGTGCTGGAAGAAGAAGCCAAGGCCCAGATCGCCGAGATTCCGGGCCTCGAACGGATCGAGACGCGCCAGGCTGGGGACAGTCAGCTTATCTTTCTGAAATTTAATGTTTGATTGCGACATTAAAGTCGCAATCTAGCCACAGCTGCCGCATAGCTTGACCCTCAAGTGGCACGCCGAGCAAATCGAGGGTCAATGGCCTCTATTCTCCAGTCGAATCTGGCTGCGCTAAAGCGCGGACCAGCCGCCCTGTTCATCGCCGTCACGATCGGCATGGCAGCTCCAGCCCTCGCGGAAGACAAGCCCGCGACACCGGCCCAATCCCAGACGAGCCAGATCCCGCGCATCGCGCCGGATGCCAGCACGTTCAAGCTGGCCAATGGGATGGAAGTCGTGGTGATCCCCGATCACCGCGCCCCGATCGTTACCCACATGGTCTGGTACAAGATCGGCGCCGCCGACGATCCGGCCGGGAAATCCGGCATTGCGCATTTCCTCGAACATCTGATGTTCAAGGGCACCAAGAATCATCCCGCCGGCGAATTCTCGGCCCGGGTCTCCGAGGTGGGCGGCGTCGAGAACGCCTTCACCACGGCCGATTCGACCGCCTATTTCCAGACGGTCGCCAAGGAACAGCTCGGCATGGTGATGGGCTTCGAGGCCGATCGCATGCAGGGCCTGCAGCTGACCGACCCGGTCGTGCTGCCCGAGCGCGACGTCATCCTGGAAGAGCGGCGCATGCGCACGGATAACAACCCGTCCGCCCAGCTTAGCGAGGCGATGAACGCGGCGCTGTTCCAGAACCATCCCTACGGCATCCCGATCATCGGCTGGGAGCATGAGATGGCGGGGCTGACGCGCGAGGACGCCGTCGCCCAGTATGAGCGCTACTACACGCCGAACAATGCGATCCTGGTGGTCGCCGGCGACGTGACGGCCGACGAAGTGAAGAAGCTCGCCGAAGATACCTATGGCAAGCTGCCGCGTCGTTCCGAGCCGGCGCCGCGCAAACGCCCGCTCGAGCCCCAGCCCCTGACCGAACGTTCGCTCGTCCTGCGCGACCAGCGGGTGAGCCAGCCTTACTGGAACCAGGTCTACCTGGCCCCGTCCTATGTTTCGGGCAAGCCCGGCGAGGCCGAGGCGCTGGACATCCTTGCCGACGTGATCGGCAGCGGCGCCACCAGCCGGCTCTATCGCAGCCTGGTGGTCGAGCAGGCGATCGCCTCGGGCGCCGGCGCCTATTACTCCGGCGATGGCCTCGACTATGGCCGGCTCGGCTTCTATGCGTCGCCGCGCGGCGACGTCTCGATCGAAAAGCTGAGCGCTGCGGTCGACGCGGTGCTGGCCGACGTGCGCGAGCATGGCATCACGGCCGAGGAGCTGGCGCTGGCCAAGAAGCGCACCCGCGCCTCGACGATCTACAGCCAGGACAGCCAGTCCTCGCTCGCCCGGATCTTCGGCTCCGCCATGGTGTCAGGCCAGTCGCTTTCGGACGTGCAGGATTGGGCCCGTCGCATTGACGCGGTGACGCTTTCCGACGTCTCGCAGGCCGCCGCGAAATATCTCGACAAGCGCCGCTCGGTCACGGGCACCCTTTTGCCAGCACCGGCCGATGGCCGCAGCTGATCGTCAGAGGAAACATATGATGGCAAACCTACTGGCACGGCTCGGCCTCGCTTTCATCGGGCTGGTGATACTGGCTCCGGCGAGCCAGGCGATCGAGATCCAGCGCGTCGTCAGCCCCGGCGGCATCGAGGCATGGCTCGTGGAAGACTATGCGGTGCCGATCGTCGCGGTGAACTTCGCCTTTTCCGGCGGCACCTCGCAGGACCCGGCCGACCGGCCCGGCCTCGCCAACATGCTCTCCGGCCTGCTCGACGAGGGCGCCGGCGACCTGGACAGCAAGGCGTTCCAGGCCAAGCTCAACGACCTCTCGATCGGGCTTTCCTTCGACGCCGGCCGCGATGACTTCTTCGGCACGTTGAAGACGCTGGAGGAGAACAAGGACGAGGCCTTCTCTATGCTCGCCCTGTCGCTGCAGAAGCCTCGTTTCGATGCCGAGCCGATCGAGCGCATCCGCGCCCAGATCCAGGTGAGCATCAACGAGTCCAAGAAGGATCCGGAATCGGTCGCCAGCGCCACGATCCGCGCCACGGCCTATCCCGGCCACCCCTATGCCCAGCCGCCGGAAGGGACGGTTGAGAGCATCGCCGCCATTTCGGCCGACGATCTGAAGAACTACCGCGAGCGGATCTTCGCCCGCGATCATCTGAACGTCGCCGTCGTCGGCGCGATCGACGCCAAGAGCGTCGGCGCGATGCTGGACAAGGTGTTCGGACCGCTGCCGGCCAAGGGCAAGCTGACCGACATCCCCGACACGATCCCCAAGGGCGGCACGGCGGAAGTCGACATGCCGAATCCGCAGACGGTGATCACCTTTGGAGGCCCGGGTCCGCGTCGCGACGCGCCGGACTTCATGGCTGCCTTCGTCGCCAACCACATTCTGGGCGGCGGCACCTTCTCGTCCCGTCTGTATGAAGAGGTGCGCGAGCGCCGTGGCCTGGCCTATTCTGTCGGCACCATGATGCTGCCGTTCCGCCACTCCGCCGCCATCTCCGGCAACACCGCCACCCGCGCCGACCGCGTGGACGAGACGGTGGGGCTGATCAAGAGCGAGATGGCCCGGATGGCCAAGGACGGCCCGACCGAGGAGGAACTCGCCAAGGCGAAGAGCTTCCTGGTCGGCTCCTACGCGCTGCGCTTCGACTCCTCGTCCAAGATCGCCCGCCAGCTGCTGGCCATCCAGCTCGACAATCTGGGGATCGACTACATCAACAAGCGCAACGACATGGTGGATGCGGTGACGCTCGACGAGGTCAAGCAGGCCTCGCAGAAGTACTTCACCGACGGCACCAGCCTCATCGTCCGCGTCGGCCCGCACGACAAGAGCTGAGCGAAGGACAGGACTTTTCACCTCTCCCTCAGGGAGAGGTGAATCGCCATTCGCGACAAACAAAAAAGGGCCGGGAAACATTCCCGGCCCTTTTTGCATTTCGGAGGTCTCTTCAGTCCACCGGCTCGGCCGTGGCCGATTCGGCTTCCTTGTTGAGCGCCTTCGCCTCGCGCTTCGGCACAGTGAGCGGCTCGGGCTCCGGCTTGAACGCCTTGGTGACGAACAGGTCGCGCCCGGCCGAGAGCAGGCCGCCGGCCTGCTGCGCCGCGAGGCGCGCGGCGTCGCGGCTGCGCAGGCTTTCCGAGATCGATTCGATCCGCTCGGGCGCGACGCCCAGGCCTTCCAGCGCCGAGGCGCCGAAGGTGAAGGCCGATTCCAGCGTCTCGCGCATCTGGTAGGTCACGCCCTTCTTGAGCAGCCGCAGCGTATGGCCGCGGTCATAGGCGCGCACATAGAGCTGCACGAAGGGGAATTCCGACTGGATCAGCTCGACGATCTTGTCCGTCACCTCCGGCTTGTCCGTGCAGACCGCCACGATCTGCGCCCGCTCGATGCCGGCGGCGTGCAGCACGTCGAGGCGGGTGCCGTCGCCGAAATAGACCTTGAAGCCGAAGCGCGAGGCCGCCCGGATCATCTCGGCGTCCGAGTCTATTGCCGTCACGTCGACGCCTTCGGCCAGCAGGAACTGCGCCGAGATCTGGCCGAAGCGTCCGAAGCCAATCATCAGCACCCGCCCGCCCGCGCCCTCGAAATCCTCCTCGATCTGCTCTGGCGTCGCCGGCGGCAGCAGCCATTTCAGCGACAGCACCGCCAGCGGCGTCAGCGCCATCGAGATGATGACGGTGGCGGTCAGCATGGCGTTGACCTCGCCGGTGAACACGCCGCCGGCCGTCGCTGCCGCATAGAGCACGAAGGCGAACTCGCCGCCCTGGGCCAGCATGGCGGCGCGCGCCATCGCCTCGGCATGGTCGGCCTTGAGCACGCGCGCCACGACATAGATGCCGACGGCCTTCAGCGCCATGTAGGCGACGACCCCGATCGCGATCATCTGCCAGTGGCGGGCGATGACGCCGAGATCGAGCGACATGCCGACGCTGAGGAAGAACAGGCCGAGCAGAATGCCGCGGAACGGCTCGATATCGGCCTCGAGCTGGTGACGGAAACTCGATTCCGACAGCAGCACGCCGGCCAGGAAGGCGCCCATCGCCATCGACAGGCCGCCGATCTGCATGGCGAGCGCCGCGCCCAGCACGACCAGCAGCGCCGCGGCCGTCATCACCTCGCGCGCCTGGACATTGGCCAGGATGCGGAACATCGGATTGAGCAGCCAGCGCCCGGCCGCGATCAGCGCCGCCAGCGAGGCAATGGCGATCAGGATGGAAATCCAGCGCGACTGCGCCTCACCGTCCGACCCATGCGTGCCGAGCAGCGCGACGATCGCCAGCATCGGCACGATGGCGAGGTCTTCCAGCAGCAGGATCGAGATGACGCGCTGGCCGGCCGGCGTCGCCGTGTCGCCGCGCTCTTCCAGGATCTGCATGACGATGGCGGTCGAGGAGAGCACGAAGCCCATGCCGGCGATGAAGGCGACGGCCGGCGGGAAGCCGGCGACGATGCCGAGGCCCGTGAGCAGCGCGCTGCAGGCGACGACCTGCGCCAGGCCGAGCCCGAAGATCTCGCCGCGCAGGCTCCACAGCCGCGATGGCCGCATCTCCAGCCCGATGATGAACAGGAACAGCACCACGCCGAGCTCGGCGACATGCAGGATCGACTGCGGATCGGTGAACAGTTTCAGCCCGTAGGGGCCGATCACCAGGCCGGCGGCGAGATAGCCGAGCACCGTGCCGAGGCCGAGCCGCTTGGAAATGGGTACCGCGATCACGGCCGCGCCGAGCAGCGCCACCAGCTGGACGAGATCGGTGCCTTGGGTATCGACCGACATGAGGGGCCTCGGCTTTGGGGGCTTTCACGATGGAACGGGAGTTCGATCCGCGCAAGGCGCGAGACGGGCATGCGAACCGATTGGGCAGGTGTGGCGCCGGAGGCTGCAGCCTAGCGCGCGCCTCTTGAAACCATGGTGACGGGGCTTAGGGCAATCGCCTGCGAAAAGCGAGCCCGTCCGCCGCATGGATGCCACGATCCTGGCGGGGTTGTCGGTACCGCCTTCGATCCCTACTAAAGGGGCAACGGAGAAGAGCCATGACCGCGCTGCCTGACCAGTCCCGCCTTGTTGAAACCGCCGCCAAGCTCGTCGAGGCCGCGAAGCGGGCCGGCGCGGATGCCGCCGATGCCGTCGCGTTCCGGCGCATCGGCCTTTCCGTCGATATCCGCAATGGCGCCGTCGAGGAGACGGGGCGTTCGGAGGGCGACGAACTGGCGCTACGCGTGTTCGTCGGCAACCGCCACGCCAGCGTTTCGACCAACGGCCTTTCGCCGGCCGACGAGCTGGCGATTCGCGCCGTCGCCATGGCGAAGGTGGCGCCGGAAGACCGCTTCGCGGGCCTCGCGCCGGCCGATCGCCTGGCAAAGTCGTTCCCCGAACTCGATCTGCTCGATCCTTCCGCCCCTTCGGTCGAGGACCTGATCGATCGCGCGACGCGGGCCGAACAGGCTGCGCTCGCCGTGCCCGGAATCGCCAAGTCGGGCGGCACCTCGGCCGGCTGGTCGCTGTCCGGCGCCGTGCTGGTGACGTCGCATGGCTTCACCGGCGCCTATATGGGCTCGCGCCACAGCGTCTCCGCCACTGTCATCGCCGGCGAGGGCACCGGCATGGAGCGCGACTATGACAGCGCTTCGAAGATCCATGCCTCCGATCTGCCGGATCCGGCCGAGATCGGCCGCCGCGCGGCCGAGCGCGCCGTGCGCCGGCTGAACCCGACCCAGATGCCGACCGGCAGCGCCACGGTCGTCTATGATCCGCGCGTCGCGGTCAGCCTGCTCGGCCATCTCGCCGGCGCCGTCAATGGCAGCGCCATCGCCCGCAAGACCAGCTTCCTGCAGAAGGCGCTGGGCGAGGCGATCTTCGCGCCCGGCATCCGCATCACCGACGACCCGCTGCGCGTGCGCGGCCTTGCCTCGCGCCCGTTCGACGGCGAGGGCGTCGCCGCCGAGGCGTTCGATCTGGTCACCGACGGCGTGCTGCAGCGCTGGTTCCTCGATAGTGGCACGGCGCGCGAACTGGGTCTCGAAACCAATGGCCGCGCGGTCGGCGGCGGCAGCAACCCGCATCCGAGCGCCACCAACCTGACGCTGCTGCCCGGCGACAAGACGCCGGCCGAGTTGATCGCCGACATCGGCGAGGGGCTTTACGTGACCGAGCTGATCGGCCATGGCGCCAATGGCGTCACCGGCGATTACAGCCGCGGCGCCGGCGGCTACCGCATCCGTAACGGCCAGCTGGCCGAGGCGGTCAGCGAGATCACCATCGCCGGCAACATGCGCGACATGTTCCGCCGCCTGATCGTCGCCAACGATCTCGAATACCGCTACGCCTTCAATTCGCCGACCGTCGCCATTGAGGGCATGATGATTGCCGGGCGCTGACATCGTGCCGGACCGGGCCGCTGATCTGGCGTTGCTGATCGCGGCGGCGCGCGAGGCCGGGCAGATTGCGCTCGGCTATTTCAAGCGTGACCCGAAGGTCTGGACCAAGGGCGCCAATTCGCCCGTCACCGAAGCCGATCTCGCCGCCAACCATGCCCTGCACGCGACGCTGACGACGGCGCGGCCGGACTATGGCTGGCTGTCGGAGGAGAGCGCCGATACGCCGGACCGCCTCGACCGGCGCCGCCTGTTTGTTGTCGACCCGATCGACGGCACGCGCGGCTTCATCGACGGCAATCCCGACTGGTGCGTCTCGGTCGCGATGGTCGAGGAGGGCGCGGCCGTGGCGGCGGCGCTGTTCGTCCCGGCGCGCGAAGAACTGTTCGAGGCGACGGCGGGTGGCGGCGCTCGCCTCAATGGCGAGGCCATCCGCGTCAGCGACCGACAGGCGCTGGAAGGCGCGCGGATCGCCGGTCCGGCGCGTCATTTGCGCGCCATGGCCGGGCACGGCATGGACCCGCGCGAGCGGCGTTTCACGCCCTCGCTCGCCTATCGCTTCGCGCTGGTCGCCTGCGGTCGTGTGGACGTCGCCACGGCGCGTCCCGGCGCCTATGATTGGGATCTTGCGGCAGTGGACCTTTTGGTGCAGGAAGCAGGCGGAACGCTGCGCGATCTCGAGGGCGCGCCGCTTCGTTTCAATGACGTGATACCGCGTCATCCGGCCCTGATCGCCTCGACGCCCGGGCTCGCTTCGGCGGCCATGGCCATCATCGCTGAAGCCGAGGCCGCGCACGAGGCTTCGGGACCCGGCGCGCTCTAAGCGTGCCTTATCGGTTAGGACTAGGAGACGGCGGCATTATGCCTGGAACGGACAAGCAACTCCTGCATCTGGTGTTCGGCGGCGAGTTGAGCTCGGTCGGAACGATGGAGTTCTCCGACCTGTCGAAGCTCGACATCGTCGGCATCTACCCCAACTACAAGACCGCCTATGATGCCTGGAAGAAGGCGGCGCAGGGTTCGGTCGACAGCGCCCAGACGCGCTATTTCATCGTGCACCTGCACAGGCTGCTCGACCCCGACGCAACGGCGGGCTGAGCCGACGCCTCTGCGCCCACGGCGCTGCTGGCGGGAAATGAAACCGCCGCGATTGCGGCGGCTGGAAGGGACAGATCGTATTTTGGCGGATTCTCAGGCCAAGAGGCGCGCCAAGCGCCCCAGCCTCCTCAAGAGGATTGGAACGTCGGACCAGGTCACGCGACTGGCCGGCCGGAGCGCGGCGGCCTATCTGCGCTTTGTCCGACGCACCAGCACGCTGGAATTCGAACCGAGCGAGCCCTACGAGTTCTTCGGCCACCTGCTGCCGGGCATCGTCGCCATGTGGCATGGCCAGCACCTGATGGTGCCGTTCATTCGACGTGAGGGCCATGACGTCCGCGTCATGATCTCGAAGCACCGCGACGGCGAGATCAACGCGATCGCGGCCGAGAGCCTTGGCCTCGGCACGGTGCGCGCCTCGGCGGCGCGCTCCTCGTCGCGCGTCATCGAGAAGGGCGGCCTGCGCGGCTTCCTGGAAATGAAGGCGGCGCTGGCGCAGGGCGCGACGGTCGCGATGACCGCCGATCTCTCCAACCAGCGGTCGCGCCGCGCCGGCCCCGGCATCATCAAACTGGCGCGCGCCTCCGGACGGCCGATCGTGCCCGTCGCGGTGGCGACCAGCCGGCATTTCGTCATCAAGAACTGGGACCGCACGACGGTCAATCTCCCCTTCAGCAAGGGCATCTGCGTCTTCGGCGTGCCGATCTACGTCCCGGCGGATGCGGACGATGCGCTGGTCGAGCAGAAGCGGGTCGAGCTCGAGGACGAGCTCAACCGCGTGACGGAGCGGGCTTACCAACGCGTCGGCAGGCAGAATGACTGAGCGCGCCGGAGTGGCCCTAACCGCCTATCGACTGGCTGGTTATGCCGCTTTGCCGCTGGTGCCGCTGCTGCTTGCCTATCGCACGGCGAAAGGCAAGGAAGATCCGGCCCGCCGCCAGGAGCGCTATGGCCGCGCGACGCTGAAACGGCCGCCCGGCGCCCTGGTCTGGGTGCACGCCGCCAGCGTCGGCGAAACCAATGCCGTGCTGCCGCTGGTCCGCCGCATCGTTGAGGAAGGGCTGAACGTGCTCTTCACCACGGTGACCGTGACGAGCGCGGCGGTCGCCGAGCAGCGCCTGCCGCGCGGCGCGTTTCATCAATATTCGCCGCTCGACATCACGCCAATCGTCAATCGCTTCCTCGACCACTGGAAGCCCGATCTCGCCATCTCGGTCGAATCCGAGATCTGGCCGACCAAGATGACCCGGCTCGTCGCCCGCAATGTGCCGCAGATCTTCGTCAATGCCCGCATGTCCGAACGCTCCTTCAAGCGCTGGCACAAGATCGAGGCCGGCAAGGGCGGGCTGTTCGACAAGGTGACGATGGCGCTGGCCCAGAGCGAGGGGGACGGCGAACGGCTGGCGGCGCTCGGCGTCCGGGACGTGCGCGTCACCGGCAATCTGAAGTTCGACGTGCCGCCGCCGCATGCCGCTCCGGAGCTGGTCGAGGAAGTGCGTCGCGCCGTCGAGGGGCGCTCGGTCTTTGTCGCCGCTTCTACGCATGAAGGCGAGGAGGAGGGAATCGCCGCGGCGCATCGCGTGCTTCGCCACCGCCGCGCGGAACTCCTCACCATCATCGTGCCGCGCCACCCGGTGCGCGGCCCGGCGATCCGCGACATGCTGGCCGCCAAGGGGCTCGACGTGGCGATGCGCAGCGCCGGCGAGCCGATCACGCCCAAGACCGACATCTACCTGGCCGATACGCTGGGCGAACTCGGCATATTCTACCGCGTGGCGCCGATCGCCTTTGTCGGTGGAACGCTGGTGCCGGTCGGCGGTCATAACCCGATCGAGGCGGCGCAGCTCAACGTCGCCATCCTGCACGGGCCGCATGTGCACAATGCTGCCGAGATCTATTCGGCCCTCGACCGCACCGGTCGGGCCGAGGTGATCCGGAGCTCCGAGCAGCTTGCCCGGGTGCTCGACGACCTCTTCGCCGACCCGAACGCCATGCGGCGGCGCGCCACCAAGGCGGCCGAGGCCCTGGCGCCCTTCACCGGCGCGCTCGATGCGACGATGCGGGCGCTCGTGCCGTATCTGGAGCCGCTGGCGATCACCGCGCGGCTGCGAGAACGCGAGGGTTCGCCGCGATGATCCGCCCGCCGCGCTTCTGGTCGTTGCAGCGGCTGTCGGTGCCATCGCTGCTTCTGGCTCCCGTGGCCGGTCTCTATGGCTGGGTGGCGGGCCGGCGGATGCGCCGCAAGCCGAAAGCGACGGCCGCCGTTCCCGTCATCTGCGTCGGCAATTATGTCGTCGGCGGCGCCGGCAAGACGCCGACGGCGCTGGCGCTGGCTCGCATTGCCCGGGCGCAGGGTCTCAATCCCGGCTTCCTGACGCGCGGCTATGGCGGTTCGGCGCGCGAGCCGCTTCTGGTCAACCCGGACCTGCATGACGCGGCGCGCGTCGGCGACGAGGCGCTGCTGCTGGCTGAGGCCGGGCCGGTCGTCGTCTCGCCGGACCGTCCGGCGGGGCTGCCGCTGCTCGAGCGGGCGGGCGTCGACCTGATCATCATGGATGACGGTTTCCAGAACCCGTCGCTGCGCAAGGACCTGTCTCTGATCGTCGTCGATGGCGCGACGGGAATCGGCAATGGCCGCGTGTTTCCGGCCGGGCCGTTGCGGGCGCCGCTGCGCACGCAGCTGATCCGCACCGATGCGGTGCTGATCGTCGGCGACGGCAAGCCCGGCGATCGCATCGTCCGTCGCGCCGCGCGGGCCGGCAAGATCATCCTGAAGGCGAAGCTCGAACCGGCCGCGATGCAGGTCTGGGGACCGCGCTCCTTCCTCGCCTTCGCCGGCATCGGCAGGCCGGAGAAGTTCTTCAACACGCTGGACCGTGCCGGCGTCCCGCTGGCCGACGTAAAGGCGTTCCCCGATCATCACGCCTATACCGCCGAGGACGCCCGCAAGCTGCTGGCCCGGGCCGATGCCGAGACGCTCGACCTGATCACGACGAGCAAGGATCACGCCCGCCTCGCGCGCCAGGAAGGCGACCTCGCCAGGCTGCGCGAACGGACGCGGGTGTTCCAGGTGCGGATGCATTTCGAGAACGAAGCCCGCATCGCGGCGCTGATCGCGGAGACGGTGCGCCGGGTGGCTACGCGGTAGCAGACGCCATCGCTCGGGCGCGCAGACTGCCCGCTTCTTCTCTCTTAATCCCGCTCCGCCATCATCCTGAGGCGCTTCGCGCCAGCGAAGCCTCGAAGGAGGATCCAGCGGGCCTCCATCTTGCTGGCCTCGAGATCGAACCGGCGCTTCCTGGACCCTCCTTTGAGGCCCGGCTTTGCCGGGCACCTCAGGATGATGGTCCAGTTCTGAACTAGAGACTCGAGAGGCTGAGAAGGGAGGCGGCGCGACGGTCAGTGGCAAACCGCGCTAGCTGCGCAGCATCTTGCCCGGGTTGAGGATGCCGTTCGGATCCAGCGCCTGCTTGATCGAGTGCATCATCGCCATCGCCACCGGGCCCTTGGCCGCCGGCAGCAGGTCGCGCTTCAGGCGGCCGATGCCGTGTTCGGCCGAGATCGAGCCGTGGTAGCGCGCGACGATGCCGTGGATCAGCGTGTTGACCTCGTCCCAGCGATCGAGAAACGCCCGCTTGTCGGCGCCGACCGGCTGGGAAATGTTGAAGTGGATGTTGCCATCGCCGAGATGGCCGAAGGGCACGGGCCGGCAGCCGGGAATGAACGCCTCGATCGCAGCGATCGCCTCGCTCAGGAAGGCCGGGACGCTGGCGACCGGCACCGAGACGTCATGCTTGATCGAGCCGCCCTCCGGCTTCTGCGCTTCCGACATGCCATGCCGCATCCGCCAGAACATGCCGCGGTCGGCGAGCGACTGGGCGATCGCCGCGTCGGCGACCACGCCCTGCTCGAAGGCGGTGCCGAGAATATCCTCGATCGCCCCGCGCGCCGCCTCGTCCGAATGGCCGGAGGAGATCTCGAGCAGCGCATACCAGGGGGCCACCGTGCCGACCGGGTCGCGCGAGCCGGGGATATGGCGCAGCACGAAATCGACGCCGATGCGCGGCATCAGTTCGAAGCCGGTCAGGTCATGGCCGGCGCGGTCTCGCGCCAGATTGAACAGGGCCAGCGCCGCGGCGGGATCGGAAAGCGCCGCGAAGGCGACGGCCTGGCCCTTGGGGCGCGGATAGAGCTTGAGCACGGCGGCGGTGACGATGCCGAGCGTGCCTTCGCCGCCGATGAAGAGCTGCTTCAGGTCATAGCCGGTATTGTCCTTGCGCAGCGCGCCAAGCCCTTCCCAGATGCGTCCATCCGCCAGCACCACTTCGAGGCCGAGCACCAGGTCGCGCATGTTGCCATAGGCGAGCACGGCGGTGCCGCCGGCATTGGTCGAGATGTTGCCGCCGATCCGGCACGAACCCTCGGAGCCGAGCGAGAGCGGAAACAGCCGCCCGGCCGCCTCGGCGGCGCTCTGCACGTCGGCGAGGATCGCGCCGGCTTCCGCCGTCAGCGAATAGCCCTCGGCATCCACGGCGCGGATCCGCGTCATACGGTCGAGCGAGAGGACGATCTCGGTGCCGCTCGAATCGGGCACCTGGCCGCCGACCAGCCCGGTATTGCCGCTCTGCGGCACGATCGCGGTGCGCGTCTCGTTGGCGAGCGCGAGGATGGCGGAAACCTGGCCGACCGTCTGCGGGCGCAATACCAGCGGCGTCTCGCCCAGATATTTGTCGCGCCATTCCATCCGGTAGGGATGCGTCGCTTCGGGGTCGGTGAGGGCGCCGCCCGGGCCGACCAGGGCGGCGAAGCGGGCGAGAAGGTCTGGCGTCGGGTGGTTCAGCATGATGGCAGGTTGGGTCCTTGCTTGGCGACAAGCAGGATACCCGGCTCGCGGGGCCGGTTGGAAGCCATGCGCTCGGCCAAAGAAAACGCCGGCCTGCATGTCGCAGGCCGGCGGGGACGGCTTGACCCTTCGTGGGGGTGGCGCGGTTGCGCGCGCCACCCTCATCCTGCGCGGCTACCGGCGGCAGTTGTCCTGACCGGGCCGGCAATTGCGGTTGCGGTTCTGCGGCTGCCGGTTGCGGTTCTGGTTGTTCGGCCGGGCATTCTGCTGCGGCCTTGCATTCTGCCTTGGCCGCTGCTGCGGCCGGGCATTCTGGTTCGGCCGCTGCTGCGGACGCGCGTTCTGGTTCGGCCGCTGTTGCGGACGGGCATTCTGGTTTGGCCGCTGTTGCGGACGGGCGTTCTGGTTCGGCCGCTGCTGCGGACGGGCGTTCTGGTTCGGCCGCTGCTGCGGACGAGCATTCTGGCCCGGACGCTGCTGCGGACGGGCATTGTCCGGACGCGACGGACGGGTCGCCTCGGGCCGGTTCGGGCGGTTGGGCCGGTTCTCGGCACCCGGGCGTCCGGTCTCGGGACGATTCGGGCGCGAGTTCGCAGGCCGCTCGGGCCGATTCGGCCGTCCCGTCTCGGCGCCGGGACGTTCCGGCCGAACGTTGGGCCGATTCGGACGACCCGTTTCCGTGCCGGGCCGCTCAGGACGGTTCGGGCGACCGGTCTCGGTGCCGGGCCGATTCGGGCGGCCATTCTCGGTACCGGGCCGATTCGGACGATTGTTGTCGCCGGGCCGGTTGGGGCGATTGTTGTCTCCAGGACGGCCGGGGCGATTGTCGTCACCCGGACGGCCGGGGCGATTGTTGTCGCCGGGACGGCCGGGCCGGTTGTTGTCGCCGGGACGACCGGGGCGGTTGTTATCGCCGGGGCGGCCATTGTCGGGGCGACCGGGACGGTTGGGCCGATCAGGGCGATTCGGCCGGTCCGGCTGCCAGGCGCCGGGCGGGCGCGGCCGGTGCGGCGGGCCGGGGCGCCAGCCGGGGGTGCCATGCCAGTGATGGGTGACCCAGACATTGTTCCAGCCGCGATTGTTCCAGCCCCAGCGGTTGTTCCAGGCCGAGCCGACCAGGATCGCCGTGCCGAAGACCAGCGCGCCGGTAGCGGCGGTGGTGAACACATCGGCCGAATTGTAGACAGGGACGTAGATGCGCTCCGGCTGGGCCGGGGCGATCGAGATTACGCGCGGCGCGCTCGAGGTTGCCGGCTCGACGGTGACGACCTGCTGCGGCGTCGTCTTCAGATTGCCGACCTTCTCCGCCTGCGCGCGCAGGAGCTGGATGACGGTGGCGACGTCCTGGGGCTGGCGGTCGAAGGCGAACCCGAGCGACTCGGTCCAGTCTTCATGATCAACCAGCATCTCGATCACGGAGGGGAAGCGCATCAGCGCCACGACCGGCGCGTCGAAGCCGAGCTTCTCGGCTTCGGTATAGTTCTCGTCGGCGACGGCCTTGGGATTGGCGGCCAGCCAATCGTCGGCCTTGCGCAACTGGTCCGGCAGCGTGCTGGCCGAAAGTACCAGCGCGAGCAGCGGATCGGGATAGAGCGCGATCGGGCCGAGCAGGAATTCCAGATCCGACACCGTGTAGAGATCGGCGTCCTGGTCGGCGGTCGATGCCGCCGCGGCCTCCGCCGCGCCCGGCACCTGGTCGGGGAGGGCGGGGGCGGATTGCAGTGCTTCGGGAGCGGCCGGCTTTTCAGCCGCCGGCGCCGGCGTCGAGTCGCTCTGCGCCAGCTTGACGGGGGGTGTCAACGTCTCGGCGAGAACCGGATAAATCGTCGTCGACCAGCCGAATACGGCGGCGACTGCCAGTCGGGAATAGTTGCCCGTTCCAAACCAGACCTTGTCTTTCAAGCGTGGCGCCACTGCTGGGGCCCTCCTATCGGTCGGATGCGCTTCAATAACTGGCACAGAAGCTCGTTCTTCGGAAGCTTTACGACCGGTTAGCCGGCTGGATGGCTAAGTTTGGGATGGAGAGCCGGACCGTGGGACCCGGAGCCTACAGGTCAGCGATTGCGCCGTTTCTGTCCGCTCCTAACGAACGCCTCCCCGCGTTCCGCGACAAGTGTACATCGACTGTGATGCAGGACGGCTTGCTTCGCCTTGAAGCGCAAGGGACCCTGTGCGATAGGAGGCACGCCTCCAGACGTACGAAGAGGGAAAAATAGGCATGATTGAAGCAGGCGGTTTGATGAAGGGTAAGCGCGGCCTCGTGCTGGGCGTCGCGAACAACCGGTCGATCGCCTGGGGAATTGCCAAGGCCGCCCACGACCACGGTGCCGAGCTGGCTTTTACCTACCAGGGCGATGCGCTCAAGAAGCGCGTGGAGCCGCTTGCGGCTGAACTCGGCGCGCTCGTCGTCGGGCATTGCGACGTCACCGACAGCGCTTCGATCGACGCGGTCTTCGCGGAAGTCGAAAAGCACTGGGGCAAGCTCGACTTCCTCGTGCACGCCATCGGCTTCTCCGACAAGGACGAGCTGACCGGTCGCTATGTCGACACGACCGAAGGCAATTTCAACAAGACCATGCTGATCTCGGTCTACTCGCTGACCGCTGTGACCCAGCGCGCCGAGAAGCTGATGACGGATGGCGGCTCGATCCTGACGCTGACCTATTACGGCGCCGAGAAGGTCATGCCGAATTACAACGTCATGGGCGTCGCCAAGGCCGCGCTCGAGGCGAGCGTGCAGTATCTGGCCGTCGACCTCGGACCGAAGAACATCCGCGTCAACGCGATTTCCGCCGGACCGATCAAGACGCTGGCCGCCTCCGGCATCGGCGACTTCCGCTATATTCTGAAGTGGAACGAGTACAACGCGCCGCTGCGCCGCACGGTGACGACGGAAGAGGTCGGTGATTCCGGCGTCTATTTCCTGTCGGATCTCTCGCGCGCCGTCACGGGCGAAGTCCACCACGTCGATTCGGGCTACCACGTCGTCGGCATGAAGGCCGTCGACGCGCCCGATATCTCCGTCATCAAGGACTAAAGCGTTTTCGCGCGAAGTGTGCGCGGTTCGCGTGAAGAAAACGCGGCCAAACAAGGAGTTAAGTATTTTACCATTTCGCTGAAACGGTAAAATACTTCTGAGCGTTTCGGAGCACGCCGTGCCGACCCTTATTTTCATCCGGCACGGCGAGACCGACTGGAACGCCGAAGGTCGCTTTCAGGGCCAGCGCGACATTCCGCTGAATGCGCACGGGCGCAGCCAGGCGCAGCGCAATGGCCGCGCACTGGCCGAGCAAATGCCGGAAGCGGCGGGCTTCGACTTCGTCGCCAGCCCGCTGGAGCGCACGCGCCAAACCATGGAAATCGCCCGCAGCGCCATGGGGCTGGACCCGTCCGGCTACCGTCTCGACCCGATCCTGAAGGAAATTACCTTCGGCCGCTGGGAAGGCTATACCGCCCCCGAACTGATGCAGCGCTGGCCCGATCTGGTGGCCGAGCGCGACGTCGACAAATGGGGTTTCCAGCCGCCGCAGGGCGAGAGCTATGCCATGCTTTCGGTGCGGATCGGAACCTGGCTCGCCAGCGTCACCAAAGACACGGTCGTCGTCTCGCATGGCGGCGTCTGCCGGGTGCTGCGCGGCCTTCTGCTCGGCCTTGATACCGACCAGACGCCCAATCTCGACGTCCCGCAGGATCGCGTCCTCGTCTGGGACGGCCACGAGACCCGCTGGATCTGATCGCCGCGGCTGTCCCGGCTGCCAGGCAATCCTGGCCCGATATCCATCCATCGATCCAAGCGCCCGGCCATCGGGCGATTGCACCAGAGCTCTGGATGTCCAGGCTCGAGGCGATTTGGCATGCCTGCGCGTTGCCGCATCCGTCGCGCCGCCTATGCGCGTACGGCCTTCCGACAAACGAAAACGACGTCCGGAGGGGTGCCGGACGTCGTTTCTGGGAGGTCAGTCAGGTCGATGAAGGTCAGGGATGATCAGATAATGCCGTTCTCATCGCGCACGGGGGTCGGATTGTAAGTGCCGACGCCATCGGCTTCATTGTCGCTGATGCCAAGCCGCTGGACGGAAAGAAGGCGGAGCAACGGCTTGCCGTCCTGAGCCAGCTGGCCGGTCTGCAACGACAGGGGGCTCTTGATCGTGTTGACCTGGGAGATGCTGCCGTCGGCCTGTTCGGCAGCGAGCGCGGCTGCACCCGAGGCGAGGAACGCGACGGAAGCAGCGGCCATGATGAAATTACGCATGATGTTATCCTGGTCGAACCGTGTTCGACGTAATCGAGCCCATTCGGGGAGGGCTATTCCCGGACGCCTGCCGGGGGCAGGCGGAGTAGAAACCGGTGTCCGGTGTGCCGGACGCCGGTTTGATCTTGAGGTCGTCAGGTCTCGTGAACCCGACGATTAGTCGTTGGCGGGCTTCGGGTTGAAGGCGCCGAGGCCCTGGCTGCCATCGTGGGTCACGCCGACGGTCTGGCCGGGCAGGATGCCGTAGAGCTGGGTGCCATTGGCGAAGTTGAAGGTCTGGCCATTCTGCAGGGAGAGCGTGCCGGCAGAAGCGTTGACGCTGGTGACCGTGCCTTCGGTCTGCTCGGCGGCCATGGCGGCGGCGCCCGAAGCGAGGAAGGCAACGGAAGCAGCGGCGAGGATCAG